>JASMGS010000016.1 GCA_030751155.1 Candidatus Nitrosopelagicus sp. | reverse complement strand
TCATCCATATCCTTTGAATTTCCTAAGGCCCACATTGCTTTTACAAGTGAAGTTTCTGGAGTCATATTTTCAAGAGGAGTAATTCCTAATTCTAACAAATCCCTACCACTTTCATAGACTGTCATTCTAACCCTACCATCGATACATTGTGATGTCATTCCCAAAAACAGGTCATTTTCCTTTGCATTTTTTACAACATTGTACATTGTTCGTCCAACATGTCCTAGTCCTGTTCCTTCAAAAATTATTGCCTTACACCCTGTTTGTATAATGTTTTCAATTAACTTTGGGTCGTAACCTGGGTGATATTTTACAAGAGCAACTTTTGTGTCAATCTTCATCCTTGGGATGTATTTTGCATCTTTAAAAAATTCCTCTTGTATATTTTTCTGAATTTCCAATGTTGGTGTAACTATGAATGCCGGATCACCACCCATTGTCTCAAATGCCCCACGCTTACTTGTATGATTTTTTCTAACTCTAGTTCCTGCGTGACATGCAACAGTTTGATCATTATCATTATGATGCATAACAAGAAAAATGCCCTTTGTATTAGATTCAATAAGAAACTTTGATGCTGCAATCAGGTTTATAGCTGCATCAGATGATGGTCTGTCAGACGATCTCTGTGAACCAACAAGTACAACGGGAATAGGAAACCCAGCAAGTGCAAAAGACAAAAAAGAAGATGTGTAATGCATAGTATCTGTTCCATGTGCAATTAGTATTCCCTTATAGTCCGAGTTTGCAAGCGAATCTAGTTTTTCTGCAATTTCTGTCCAGTGTTCTGGCTGTAAATTTTCTGAATATTCAGAGAATAAAACTTCTGTATCAATATTAGCAATTTTTCCAAGTTCTGGTACTGCTTCATTAAGATCAGAAGCACTAAGGGCGGGTGTAACAGCCCCAGTTCTGTAGTCTACTTTGCTTGCAATAGTTCCTCCAGTAGAAAGAAGCAAAATTTTGGGAAGTGTTGGATCATCCTTTCTTTCTTCACCCTGCTTCGGTTTTATTTCAGAACTAGAAACAATCTGTATTTTATCAATGTCATCAACATCGATGCCTACATTATAACCACTTCCTAGTTTGATTACTAGATGTTTATCATCACCTGATTCGTACCTAGGCATTAAAATTCCCGAATATGTTAAATCCGCTGTAATCTTGATAGAATCGCCTACTTTGATGTTATATTTTTTCAAACAATCAAGAGCGTTTCCAGAATATCCTTGGTCTTCTGACATTGAGGTGGTTTAAGCAGTTATTTTATTAAAACTACCTGAAAGCTGAAAGTTCGACTTTTTGTCCTATCTTCAAGTCTTTTTGTTCTCTTACCTTCTTGATTGCATCCTCAAAATGCTTCATTGTAACTTTGGCATTTTCAGCGGCTTTTTCAACAATAGTAATTTCTTTTTCTTCTTTGTCTTTCATGGCTTTTTCCTCTGCGCTTGAAATAGAACGTACTTCTTTTTCCTCAACTATCAAATCTGCATTCTTAGGTGGTATCTTCTTTTCTGTAACTATTGTTTCAGTAACTTTTGTTTTGGCTTGTCCACTCATAGCAAATTTGTCAAGGTGTTCATGAATAACAAAAGATACAGCAGTATTAGCTATGGCTGCAACATCTGCACCACTAAATCCATCAGATGCTTCCGCTAATTTACTAAAGTTCACATAATCTGGGCTATTATGGTCTTTTTCGAATGGGATCTCTTCTGCATTGATCTCCAAAATTCTTTGCCTAGATTCCTTATCTGGTAATGGAATTTGTATAATTTTATCAAATCTACCAGGTCTAAGTAAAGCTGGATCAATCATATCTGCTCTATTTGTTGCAGCAAGCACTACAACACCATGCATATCCTGCATACCGTCTAATTCGGTTAATAATTGACTGACAACTCTTTCAGTAACCTGTGTTTCTGCTCCACCTCCTCTAATTGGTGCTATTGAATCAATTTCATCAAAGAATATTACACATGGTGATGATTGTCTTGCTCTTTTGAAAATTTCTCTGATTCCTCTCTCAGATTCTCCTACCCACTTTGATAACAATTCAGGACCACGTACGGAAACAAAGTTTGCCTCACTTTCAGTAGCAACTGCTTTAGCTAACAATGTCTTTCCTGTACCGCTTGGACCATGAAGCAAAATACCACGTGGCATTTTATGTCCCAACTTTTCATAGAGTCCAGGATATTTCATTGGCCATTCAACTGCCTCTTGAAGTTCTTGCTTAGTATCATTTAGACCACCCACTTCATTCCATTGTACATCTGGGTTTTCAATATACACTTCCCTCATTCCAGATGGTGTAACTTCAATCAATGCTTTTTTGTAATCTTCTCCATTTACAATTAGTTTATCAAGTGTTTCAGGCGGAATTTTTTCATCATCTAAGTTAATCTCTGGCAGTAATCTGCGTAAACATTTCATTGCTGCTTCCTTACACAAATACTCCAAGTCAGCACCAACATATCCATGACTCACTCCAGCTATACGTTTAATGTCTACATCATCACCTAATGGCATATTTCGTGTATGAATATTGAGAATGTCAGCTCTTCCCTTTTTATCAGGAACTTTGATTTCAATCTCCCTATCAAATCTTCCAGGCCTTCTTAATGCAGGATCAATTGCATTAGGTCTGTTTGTTGCAGAAATTACTATTACTTTACCTCTCGCTTCTAATCCATCCATAAGTGATAGCATTTGTGATACAACCCTTCGTTCTACTTCACCTGTCACCTCTTCTCGTTTAGGTGCTATTGAATCAATTTCATCAACAAAAACAATTGATGGTGCTTTTTCTCTTGCTTCTTTGAATATTTCTCGTAATCTAGCTTCACTTTCACCATAGAATTTACTCATAATTTCAGGGCCAGAAATGCTAATGAAGTGCGCATTACTTTCATTTGCAACTGCCTTTGCTAACAATGTTTTTCCTGTACCAGGAGGTCCATAAAGTAACACACCTTTTGGAGCTTCTATTCCAAGTTTTTCAAATATCTCCGGATGACGTAACGGAAGCTCAATCATCTCTCTTACTTTTTTAATTTCATCACGCAAACCACCAATATCTTCATAGGAAACTTGTGGAACACCTCTTAACGTATCACCTTTTTCTGCTATATGGAAAACTGTTTTTTGAGTTACAAGTACTGCATCAGAATTTGGTGTTACGCCGATGACTTGAAATGTTAAACGACCACCAAAATATGGTACCATCACATTATCACCCTTAATCAAAGGCACACTTTCTAAAGCATCCGCAAGATATCTTTCATCAATTGGTGGTATAGCTTCTAGTGGTGCTACAACAATTTTTTCTGCAGCCACCGCTTTGATCTTTGTTACGGTAATAGCATCTCCAATAGCAATTCCAGAATTATTTCTACCAAGTCCATCTATTCTAATAATACCCTTTCCTTCATCTGATGGATAAAGCGGTAAACATTTTGCAACGGTTCTTCTTTTACCCTTGATTTCAATAACATCGCCTGTTGATGCGCTTAAATTATCCATAGAATCGTAATCGATTCTTGCCACACCACGTCCAACATCGCGTGTATATGCCTCTAAAACTTTGAGACTTAGATTATTTTCACTCATATTTGATTACCTTATTTGTATTTTTTATATCTTTGTCGTCATATTCATACATTCGCCTTTCTTAATGAAAAGCTTAAAATCAGTTAGCCACAGCAAAAATCTTACCTTGGGAAAAAGACCTCTTGTTAGAAGACGTGGCCGTGGAGGCATGCAATTTAGAGCATCCACTACTGGAAAGCTCGCACCTGCAAAATATCCTAGTTTTCAACTTACTGAGAATCATGTAGGCATAATAATTGATCTTGTTCATGAAAGTGGCCGTGATGTCCCATTGGCAAAAGTTAGATTTAATGACGGTTCTATTTCATTTCTTCCAGCAGTAATTGGCACAAAAGTTGGTTCAAAAATCCAATTTGGGCTGAAAGCCACAATAACAGATGGTAATGTAACTAGTATTCAAAACATTCCTGATGGAACTACAGTTTGTAATGTGGAAAAACAGTTCGGTGATGGCGGCTCTTTTATCAAATCAGCTGGTACGGATGCAACAGTTTTCTCACACGAAGATGATGGAGTCAAATTAAAACTCGCCTCTGGTAAATTTACTAAAGTCCATCCAAAAAACAGAGCAATGATTGGTACACTTGCTGGTGGTGGTGTTGGAGACAGACCATTTATGCGTGCAGGTGTAAAATGGAGAAGATTTAGATCAAAGGGACAGAAATATCCAATTGTTAGAGGAGTTGCTCAGGCATCATATGTTCACCCTCATGGAGGTGGAAGACATCAACATGTTGGTCAAAGTTCAACTGTTTCACGTAATGCACCACCTGGTGCAAAGGTAGGAAGTATTGCTGCAAGAAAAACTGGAAGAGCAAGAATTAAAGAAAGGAAATAATTTTCTTCTTAAAACTGATTAAGAGCTTTCTTTGTAATTGTACATGGACAAACGTAGAGTACATATTGTAATTGGTGGTAAAGTCCAAGGGGTTTTTTTTAGACAAGCATTAAAAGTGATGGCTAAAAAAAATAACGTGTTTGGTTGGGTTAAGAATTTAGAAGATAAACGTGTAGAAGCATTACTTGAAGGTAACACTGAAAATATAAATTTAATTGTAAAGTGGGCTCGTATCGGTCCTGCGCATTCACGTGTAGATAATATTGAAATTAATGACGAAGAATTCAAAAATGAATTTTCAATTTTTGAAGTTTTGTATTAAGATTTTTGTTCAGATTAATAATGGTAGTAGCTCTGCTGATTCCAGACTAGGTCAATAACCCCATTTCAAGGCGTACAAGATCCGCCACGTTGACGAGGAAGCGTGAATGTTCCATCTTAGGATTGCTCCCTCCCGGACCTCATCCCTTTCGATGGTTCGGTCTTAGAAGTTATCCCTTCGGATAATTCTTGTCCTACAACCACCCGCCTCGGCGTGATTTCATTTCCGCACACCAAGCGGGAACTACCAGCCTAGAGATTTACTCAGCAGTTACTGATTTCTGCATATAGCCGGTTTCAGAACAGGGCACGGCTGGCACCCTAATCTTACCTACTACCGTTCATATTACAAACTGGTGTTATATTTGAATTAGGATCATTTACCTTTCAAATCAGTTATCATATTACACACAGAACAGATCTTACCAGTACATTCATTTCCACAAATCAGGCAAGTTCGTTTTTCTTTCTGTATGGATTGATTAGTAAATTGTGAAAGTTTTAAAATTGTATTATACATATTGTTTTTAATTCCACTATGATTTGATTCTAGTGAATTTAGAAATTCACGGATTTCAGTTCTAATACCTTCATCCATATGGGGACATGGTTCAGTTTGGAAAGGAAGATCATTCGTAAATGCATAAAAGACAATTTCAGATTCATAAATCTCAGATAGTGGCTTTATTTTTCTCAATTTATTAGAAGATGCGTCTGGATGCATCCAGCCAATTTTACTAGTATCTCCTGATGTGGTATTAATTAGAAATGTTTGTAGTACATCATCTAAATTATGACCTGTTGCAATTACATCTGCATTAATGGTTTTTGCAGCATGATCAAAAGCTCGACGTCTAAATATTCCACAAATAGAGCATGAAGAGTTGTTATCTTTCCTCAAATCTAATGATTCCTCCAAGGTTAAATCAAATAGTTTTTTGTATGAAAAAATCTTGTATTTTATTTTTAATTCAGCACAAAAGTTTTCTACAATCTTTAATGCTTCATCTCTATAACCTGGAATTCCTTCATCAATACTCACTGCAAATATTTTAAAATTGTGCGTTTTTGACATTTTATTTAGAATATCTAATAATACCAAAGAATCTTTTCCCCCTGATACACAAACACAAACAAGATCATTATTTTTGATCATCTTATATTTTGAAATTGTTCTTGCAGCTTTCCGTAATATAGAATCAGAAAAGCACTCAGAACAAAGATTTTCACCAGAATATTTTCTTGAGTATACCGCCTGATTTTGGCATTTGTTACAAATCATGTATTTGCATTATTTTTCAATAATTTAGGTGTTAATAGATCAGAATCTATTTCATCTGAAAGTCGGATATGAATTTAAATCAGGATTTCAGTATATGGTATTAAATTATACCAAAGAGTAATTAAGAAAAAGTTTCAGGTGAAATCATGACTTCTGTACAAAGATCTGGTTTTATTAGATCAAAGACCGTGCGTTATGTTCTTATTATTGCGATACTTGCAATCGCTTTTTCTGTATCTTTTATGATTAGATCACAAGGTGCTCAAGTTGGATTTGAATTAGCAGAATTTGATCCATTTTTTAATTATAGGGCAACTAATTTTATTCTAGAAAATGGGATTCCTGCCTATTTTGAATGGTGGGATGATAAAAGCTGGTTTCTAAATATAGAGAATAAAATAGTAGATACTCATACTGCAACAACTTGTTCGCCTACACCACTTCCGTCTGCTCCACCTCTTGATCTATCATGTTATACACCAGAAAATGTACTTGATAACGAAGAAATCAATAGGGGAAGAAATGTTTCTGAAACTTCACAAGCCACGCTTCACATTACAGCTGCAATACTTTACCAGATTTTTGGTGCTGGTACTTCCTTGTATAATTTTACAATACTGTTTCCTGTGATAATTGGCTCACTAACAACAGTGGCTATTTTTGCAGTTGTAAGAACAATTGGAGGTACAACTGCTGGACTTATTGCTGCACTTTTATTTTCTGTTTCTGTACCTATCATACTCAGAGGATTTATTGGTTGGTTCAAATCTGAACCACTAGGTCTATTTCTGGGGATAATTGCTGTCTATCTTTGTCTTAGTGGAATTAAATCGGGTTACAATAAATTAGCTTTTATAAGAATTGCGGGTGCAGGAATTTTTGTATCTTTATCTATAAATGCGTGGGGAGGTAGCGAATTTTTCCTTATTATCTTGGGATCGTTTTTTTTGGTATTACCATTTTTTAGAAATGATAAAAAATTCATTGTTTATGCCACAGTGATATTTATTTTCAGCATGAGTATTGTATTATCACAACTCGATCCAGCATCTTTTTCTGGTAGTATTTTATCAACTACTGCTGGTGAGGGTGATGAGATAGAACCAGGTCCCCTTGGAGTTTTTATGGCTGGTGTTTTACTATTTGCTTTTATTTGTGCTGTGACACAAAAAATAAAACAACGTTTCAGGACTAGTTACGGTTTAATTATTTTAGGAAGTTTAGTTGCTATAGGATTTTCAGCAGCATCAATTATTGGTAAATTACCTAGTTTTCGTTATCAAACTGCAGCAAATCCATTTTTGGTAACAACTGATCCTCTTACGGAGTCAATCGCTGAACACGCTTTTTCATCTTTAGATATATCATTTTTTTATCATTCAATTTTAATGATATTTGCCGCGATAGGAATATGGTTAATTTTTCAAAACAGAATCAATAAATCTGTTCATATAAAAAACGAAATGGCTGCATTTGCATTAATAACAGGAATAATTGGTCTTTATTTTAGCTCTGCATTTGTTAGATTAGAATTATTTGCAGCTATTTCTATGATAATACTAGCATCAATTGGAATATCAATTCTTATATCAAAAATATTTGCTGCACAAAATACTGCTAAATCTATAACAAAAATTTCGTTTGTAGCATGTGTTGTCATACTTTTAGTCATACCTGTGGGATTACCTCTGAATGATAATTGGGTAACATCTACAAGTATTGCACCTGCAATTCTTTATGGTGGTAGTTATCTTCTGGCACCAACAAATGATTGGCCTGATGCAATGTTATGGTTGAAGACCAAGACTCCAGAAGATGCAAAAATTCTTTCATGGTGGGACTA
>JASMGS010000015.1 GCA_030751155.1 Candidatus Nitrosopelagicus sp. | reverse complement strand
AGCGCGACCGCAGTAAGTCCCATCGTAGTTGCTAGTGTAAATGGAATTGAGAACCAGCACATTCCACCAAGTAGGAAACCTCTTACAGTTGAACTTGGCTGTGCAGCGATTGCTCGTTGCCAATATGCCTGGTCAACAAATACAGTTCCAAAGTTACCGACAATATTGATTACTCCAAATATCAAACCACCCGCAGATGCCATTGTAAGGTAAGCACCCATTGCGTTGCCTGGTTCACCAGGTACGAAGGTTGGCTCAAGAACTGGTTTTAACACTGCAGCTTCTGCCAGTTTGTTGTACATTCCTTCAATTCCGCCCGTAACTGGACTGATGAAGAATACCATTGCAACAAATGTAAGAATTACAGCGTAGATAATTACAGTATGCATATAGTCTGCGACAAATGTTGCCTTTAGACCGCCTACCAAAGTATAGATCATGACACCTACTGGAATCAAAAATGCTGCAATTGTAATGTCCATTCCTGTTAGACCGTTTACAACTGCTGCTCCTCCAAGTAGAAGCATTCCAGTTACAATCATGTTACATGTTAATGCAAAACCTAAGAAAATTTTGTGAGTACCGTTACCAAATCTTGCTCTGATAATTTCTAAGAAAGTGTGAGCGTTTGGTGCCTTTCGTTTGAGCTCAATTGCCAAAATTCCGAATAAAAGAACCTGAATTGTTGCTCCTGATGCATACCAAAATGGTCCACTTATACCGTAAAGATACGCAACTGTTGAAGATTGAAGTAGTGTTGCTGCCCAAGTCCAGGCAGATACGATTGCTGCTGCAGTTAAACCTGTTTTAATAATTCTGCCAGCAGTGTTAAACCACTCTGAGTTTTGAACGTGACCTAGATATTTTTCCTCAAGTTTAATTTCAGCCGAAATTACACCTGCAAATATTGCACCTAGACCTACAACGATAAACCAGCCTATTGATTCATCTAAAACCTCACCGAGTCTAAATTCACCAACACCAGCATCTACATCAGCAGCAGCGTCAGGCAACATAGCAAATAGAGTTGCAATAACAAGCATACTACCTAACAGTAAAACTGGTGTACGTTTCAACAAAAGTACCACAAAAAAGATGTATATAACTATAGTGCCAACAATCAATTTATTAACCCCTAGTACGTTGCTAAAAAAAAAAATTTTTTTTGGCACTAGGTTTTTTTAATTTCTGGAATCTTGTTATTTCCTATATCAAATCCGTCTCGTCTAAGATATTTGAGTGTCAGTTTGTAAACCAGCTCATCATGTTCTACTTTCTCCAGCAGATCAGCCCAAAGCAATCTGCCCTTCGTTTGAATTTCAGGTTTCAATTCTGCTGTAAAATTCTCAGCCAGTTCCTTACATTCTTCATATGTCTTACCGTGTCTATATGCAGTATGTCTAGAACAACTATCCATATGTTTAATCATATTTACTAATCTAAAAATCATTATCGTATACACTAGTCAAGTTTTAAAATGGGAATTTTGCAAAGAATTTATGGAATTAGATGTTGATGAAATGAAGGTTTTAGGTGCTATTGTAGGTGGAGGAAAAACAATCAAAAACATAAAGCAAACAAGCAGACTTGATAAAAAAGAGATAGAAATAATTTTAGAGTCTTTGGACCGTTATGAATTCATCAGTGGTGTTGAAGGTAAAGGGATGTGGGGACAAACACAATTTTACTTTACACCTACTGATGATGGATCCAAAAAGGTTGATGAATATATAGAACATTTGAAAAGTGAATGGAAAAAAATCATTGAATTTGCAACTGATGGTAAAAGGGACCAACTTGATGACTATATGACACAACACAAATTTCTTGTAAATATGATGCTATATTTTAAAATCGTTAATCTACCTGCTCTGGGAAGACTAAATCTAAGATTCCTTATTGAAGGGAAGCATCTTTGCTATAAATGTAAAAAAGAGTTAGGAAGATTTGCTCTAAAATTTTCAGTTTCAGATTGTAGAAAACGTGGATTAAAAATGCCAAAAGGATTAACAACACATGATGATTTATGTGCAGATTGTTTTGACGGACTGTCAGTAGGTTAATCTTTTTTCTTAGTTCTTCGTTTTTTGATAACTCTAAAACCTAATCTAGCAATTAGCATAATTATAACTATAATTATTGCATATATCCAAACGTCCATAACATCTTGATCTTCTTGCTCTCTTTCATCCAGTGGTTTTTGGTCCAGTGGTCCTGACTCAAAATCTAGTTCAGCAAATACGGGGGATAATACAACACTAGATATTAAGAAAAAAAATAATGAATGTAGAATTAGTTTTTTGTACATATCTTTAATTTTGTTTGCTGCAAAGCTCGGTTAAAACACCATTTAATGATTTTGGGTGAATGAATGTAACCTTTGTTCCTGCAGAGCCGGGTCTGATTTTTCCTAAAAATTGTATTCCACATCCTTCCATTCTAGTTACTTCATCCTCAATATTTTTGGTTTCAAGTGCTATATGATGTAAACCGTTTCCACGTTTTTCTAAAAATTTTTTAATTGGGCTTGAATCGGTTGTTGGCTCCATCAATTCGATATTTGCGTTTTCCAGATGAAGTATTGCAACTTTTACCCCTTCTGATTCCACAGTTTCAAACTCGACATCTTTCACATCTAATGCCTCCTGATATGCTTTGGTAGCATCCTCAACATTATTCACAACAATGGCAATATGATCAATTTTCAAATCAAAACACCTCTCTTGGCCTATATTGGCCAAAAACTTCTCTGAATGTGTTACTAATTTCCCCTGTTGTGGCATATGCCTGAACTGCGTCTACAATAAACGGCATCAAATTTTTATCAGATTCAGCTGCTTTTTGCATTTTTGACAAGGCGTATTGTGTTTTTTTCTCATCGCGTGATTTACGAAGTTCTTTTATTGCTTTTTCCTGTTTTCTTCCTAAAGAATCAGTTACTCTCAAGAGGTCTTGCTTTTTATTAGATTTATCATCGAATTTGTTAACACCAACAAGTACACGTTCATTATTATCAACCTCCTTTTTGAGCCGATATGCATTCTGTCTAATCTCAGATTGGAAAAATCCCTTTTCAATGGCTTTTAGTGCACCTCCCATTTTGTCAATCTTTTTGAGATAAGCCCATGTCTTCTCTTCAATCTCGTCACAGAGTGATTCCATATAGTAGGAGCCAGCTAGTGGGTCTACAGTTTTAGTAATCCCACTTTCAAAACCAATAATCTGCTGTGTTCGTAATGCAATCTTTGCCGCCTCTTGCGTTGGAAGTGCTAGTGCTTCATCCTTTGAATTGGTATGCAAAGATTGTGTTCCACCGATAACTGCTGCCATTGCTTGTATTGCAACACGAACAATATTATTATCAGGTTGCTGAGCTGTTAATGATTCTCCACTTGTTTGAGTATGAAATCTCAGATGCAATGATTTAGGATCTTTAGCATGAAATCTTTCCTTTAGGATTTTTGCATAAACTTTCCGTGCAACTCTAAACTTTGCAACTTCTTCGAAAAACTCTATTGTACAACAAAAGAAAAATGAAAGTCTTGGTGCAAAATCATCAATCTTTAGCCCTCTATCTATACATGTTTGAATATATTCAATTGCATTTGCAATGGTAAATGCAATTTCTTGGATGGCAGTTGAACCTGCTTCACGCATATGATATCCTGAGATTGAGATTGGATACCATTGTGGCACATTTTTTGCGCAGTAACCAATCATATCACCTATCAGCCTCATTGATGGCTTCGGAGGATAAATGTAGGTATTTCTAGCAACATATTCTTTCAATATATCATTTTGAGTTGTACCTCTGAGTTCTTTGCTTGAAATTCCTTGGGATTTTCCTACTGCAATATAATATGCTAGAAGTGTTGATGCAGTTGCATTTATTGTCATTGAAGTTGAAACCTCTCCTAAATTGATTTTGTTGAATGCCGTTTGCATATCTTTTAATGATGCAATTGATACACCTACTTTCCCAATCTCACCTTCAGCTTGGGGTGAATCTGGATCATATCCAATCTGTGTAGGTAAATCAAAAGCCATAGAAAGACCGGTTTGCCCGTTTTCTAACATGAATCTATAACGCTTGTTGGTCTGCACAGCGTCTCCAAATCCAGAGTATTGGCGCATGGTCCATAATCTATCACGGTACATCCCAGGATGAATTCCTCGCGTAAATGGGTATTTTCCAGGTTCTTCTTTTTTGGGTTTTTTTGTTGAACCATAATAAGCTGGTTTTACTGAGATGTTAGAATCAGTCACAAATTGTTTTGATTTTGGTTTTTCTTTTGTCATTATCATCACTTCAGTATACTTTTTGATATGTTTTCAGCAGCTTCATATGGATCAATTTTTTTTTCATGTACTTTTTTAAGATATGATGAATAGGATTTATTCGAATGTAGTACTGATGAAATTTTTTCATTGATATTATCCAAAATTATATCATCAAGTTCTTTGGTAAGCCTTTGTTTTTCTGACAATTTTTTCTCCTTTTTCTTGTTTGCTATTAATATTTTTAATTCTTTTATAAATTCTGCAACTCCCTTTCCTGTCTTAGATGATGCTTTTAGAATTACTGGGTTTTTTTCTACACTTCCAATAAAATCCTGAACTGACTGGAATAATTGTGATGCGCCATCTAGGTCGCTTTTATGTACAATGTAAATATCACCAATTTCAGTTATCCCAGCTTTTATGGTTTGTATACTATCACCAGTATGCGGATTGAAGACTACAACTGTGATATCTGCGATGTGAGAAATTTCTATTTCTGTTTGACCCGCACCAACACTTTCTATTATTATTGGATTAAATCCAGCATATTCTAATACACGTATACTATTTCGAATTGATCTAGAGATGGCTCCAGTTGCACCTCTTGATGCGATACTTCTAATGTATGTCCCCGAATCTGTTGATTCCATCATTCGTACTCTATCACCTAGGATTGCACCCCCAGATACATGACTGGTAGGATCTATTGCTAAGATAGCTGGTTTCATACCTAATTTTTTTAATTGAATTGATGTTTTATCAATTAATGATGATTTCCCTGCACCAGCTGCTCCTGTAATACCAATCACAATAGATTTACCTGAACTTTTGAATATTTTTTTGATTAATTTTCTTGATTCTTTTTTGTCATTTTCAAAAATAGAAATTGCCTTTGCAATTGCTCCACGTTTTGCTTTTTTCAAATCAGAAGTGATATCCAAGTACAGTTATCTTTTGTTTCTGCAATAAATATTGGTATTGTTGCCAATTAGCTTGGAATAATGCCTAGAATACTTAGAATACTATGAAAATTGGTATTTCTAGGAAAATCGCTACCATCCAAACACTGACCAAGTTATCCTAAATTGTTCTATTTTATTTCTTCAAAAGCACTTCTAAAGCTGTTCTTGTTTGTTTTGGTATTTTCTTCTATTATCCAGTTTGAAAATTTATGAACTTTTCTAACATGGTCCATTATATCAGTACAAGTAGTATTGCACGTTTTACATCTGTATTTCATGACTATGCTGATAATCTTGCCTTATAGATACCTAGGTAAAATTAGTAGATCCTAACTGTACTATTTTTTAACTAACTGGAAAGCCTAAATGCCCTTATTATGATAATCCAGTGCTGATGATTATTCAAGAAGGTTCTCTCTGACTTCCGAAGAGATTGATGAGATAAAGTTCAAGGTTTGTCTTTGAACGCCGAATTATGAAGCACGAAAATTAATTTAACTAGCAAAAATGTTGTGTTGATATAGATTTGTACTAAAATACTCAGGAATTTGCCTCAATATCTTCCTCAAGGTCTCTGCCAAGCCCATCCCACCATTGACTAGATCCCTTTTGCATGTATAAATTTGGGTTGGACGATATATAGATCTGTTGGTTTCTAAGTTTTCATGTAAATTATTCTAGATTTTGGTTCATCTTGTTCATGAATTTCTATTTTTAAACCAATTTCCCCAAATTGATTGTGAATTATAGAAAATGTTACTGGCATTGTTGCCCAACCATATTTTGGTGGAGAAATAATTTGAACGGTTTCTACAAATGATTGCTGTGAAAATTCTTTATGAAATGTTTCATCCATACCCAGAATCTCAATTATGACAGAATCAGTTTTTTCTGATACGTCAATATAAGTAATCTCTATGATATTATTTTCTGGTTTATACAATGCATCTACAGAAATTGTTTGTGATATTATGGATTCATCAACTGATGAATTAGATATTGCTAAAACTATTATGATTGCTATAACAGATAAACATGTACTGATAACTAATTTTTTAATCATAGTTATATGAATTCTTTTTTAATTTGTTGCAAAAATTTGGATCTGATTCTGACTCTTTCTAATGTTTGTTCCAATATACGTTCAGTTCCTGGCATTGGATTTCTTTTAAAAAAAGTGCGTACTTCTTTTTCCTGCTTATACTCAACCACTCCACCAATACTTGCAACAATTCTATTGGCTAGTGGATTTCCAACTCCAAATTTTTTCACAAGATTTCTCCAATATTTTTTTAGCCACGGCCAGAGAATATCTTTTCCATGAACATTAGATGCTATATTCATAATTGGTACACGGATATTTTGTGAACGTACATCTGAAGTCAAAGAAAAGTTTAGAGTTTTTATGAGAAGATTTTTCTGTTTGAAACTGCATAGGGCGGTAAGAAATCGCATTTTTTCTTCCTGAAGAATAGCCTTTTTGTAAAGTGATATTAGTTTACTATGAGTTTTCTGATCTCCCTGCCACGCTGTCAAAATAAAAACTGGTTCCTGTAAATCAGCAGCCAATGAATTTTTATTTTTGATAAATTTGTTAAACCGTTTTTTAGATTCGTTGAGTATTTCTTTATCACCTAATTTTCCAAGTGCAGTTATCACAAAACTGCGTAGTAATGAATCAGTGTGTTTTTCATTCTTCTTAGAATCCCATCCAAGGTGATCAAATATACTTCCCAAAAATTGTAAGGCATAAACACGAATTTCATCAGAGAATTTTTCATTAATTGTGAGATTATACAGATAGTAAAGATTGTGTGCCACATTAAGCAAAGTAATGTAATCATCTTCATCATGATATGATGTGGTAAAATCAAGATATTCTTGAAGCTGTTTGACACCTGTAACACACTGTGAAAACAAATCATTTTGTAAACTCCATCGATCAACATGATTCAGTATTTTTTCATCTACCAATAATGACAGATTTGCCAAAGTATGTGTATCATATTCTACCCTGTAAAATCCATACCGACCAGAATTAATTATAAAGTTTGAATCAGTATTTTTTAATGATATTTTTCTATGATGTGATTTTAACAGTATTGAGTTTTGATGGTTTCCTTCATCGATCGTTATAGGAATCTCCCATTCATTTTTTGAGGATTTACTGCCATCTGCTAAAAATCGTTTTTGTGATAGTAAGACATGTGAGTTTTCTCGTTGAGCAGTAACAATAGGGTAACCAACTTTGTCTATCCATGTTTTCATCATTGGTTTGACGGGTTTGTGTGCAATTCCTCCAATAGAACTCCATAAATCTTGCCCTTCAGCATTTGAATACCTATATTTTGTGAGATAATGTTTCAGTCCTTTTCGAAAGTTTTCCACACCAACGTAATTTTCAAGCATACGTAAAACACATCCACCTTTATCATAACTAATTACATCGAATATCTCTCTAATTTGTGCAGGATGCTTTACATCTACATTGATGGGATGAGAATTTTTTAATGCATCTAAGCCCATGGCTTGCAACATCGCATCCTCCAAAAATTGGTTCCAAAGATCCCATTCTGGATAAAATTTATCAACAATCTTTGTTGCCATAAATGTTGCAAAACTCTCATTCAACCAAAGGTCATTCCACCACTTCATTGTGACAAGATTACCAAACCATTGATGTGCTAATTCATGTGATATTACCTCTGCAATGTACTGCTTTGTCTTAGTTGAGGATGTCTTTGGATCGTAAAGTAAAATCGCCTCTCTAAATGTAATTGCACCCCAATTTTCCATTGCACCAGCAGCAAAATCAGGAATTGCAATCATGTCAAGTTTGGGAAGTGGATATTTTATTCCAAAATATTTTTCATATTCAGCAAGAAATTGTTTTGTAAATTGTAATGAAAGTTTTCCTTTATTCTTATTACCCTTTGTGGTAACAATTCGTAGTTTTATATCACGCAATTTTCCATGCAAATACTCGAATTCACCCACTCCAAGATAGAGTAAGTATGTTGACATTATTGGGGTTCGCTGAAACTCGTACAAAAATTTAGAACCGATAGTTTTCTTAGATGATATGGGCATATTTGAAATCGCGTCAAGATGTTTATCAACTAATAATGAAACATCAAAAGTGGATTTAACAGATGGTTCATCCCAACATGGAAATGCTCTTCTAGCATCAGCAGCCTCAAATTGTGTTGTTGCAAGATATTTTGTTTTTCCGTCTTGATCCTTATACTGGCTTTTGTAAAATCCCAAAAGTCTGTCATTTAAAATCCCAGTAAATTCAATACACAGTTTTACTTTTCCCTTAATTTTTTTGGCGAGTTTTATTGTCAGTTTTTCATTTTTCTTATCCAATGATGTAGATACAGTGACAGTTTTTCTACCCTGTATTACATGAGATTTCTTTATTTTCAGCTCCGCGGCGTCTAACAAAATTAAATTTGTTGGTTTTGAAATGTCTATAGTAATGATTTCTATACCGTTGAACGTAAAATTATGAAATAATGGTTCAAACTCTATCTCATAATTAATTGGAGTAATGTTTGCCATATTCATGAATGTTAAGAATCGTTATCTAAATTTATGTCAATAGTTATTACCTATGTTTATAACTGCATAAATTTTTTATCATTCATTGAACGATAAAGTGGTAACTGGTATTGTAATCGTTATAATATCAGTGATTGGAATGTTTCTAGGTCTGACACAGTTTTTCGGTGAAGTGACTATTACACCATAACATACAAAACTCATAATTATGAAAAGTCTATTTTCTATGTAATCTAATATTATTCATGTATGAATGCAATGCTAATGACAGAAACGAGCTTGAATCCATACAAGGTCAAATTCTTGAAAGAATACAATATCTGAGAGAAAGAGATCTTGATATTGCTACTGATGAAATATTACTCGATTATTACAGTTTTAATGATGAAGTGATATCATGTATTCTTGATGATCATTCATTTAGCCCAATAATATTTGGAATAATGGCGGTTGTAGGCGTGTTTATACTTTATAGAATTTGGAAATTGAGGAAAAAAAAATTTAAAAGATTTTAAGGGAAATATGTGAATACATACTATGAAACAAAAAACAGCATCTCGTAAGATAAAGATCCTTGTTGCGAAACTGGGTTTAGATGGTCATGATAGGGGCGCATTAGTTTTGTGCCGTGGATTTAGAGATGCTGGAATGGAAGTGATTTATTCTGGTTTATTTGCCACACCCGATAGAATAGCACAGATTGCAGAAGATGAGGATGTAGATGCAGTTGCATTGAGTTTATTGAATGGGGCTCATGGAACGCTGTTTCCTAAAGTTGTCAAGGTGTTAAAGAAGAAAGGAATTAAGGATGTACTTGTTGTGGGAGGTGGAACAATTCCAGAAGAAGATAAGAAAGCACTTGAAAAATCTGGTGTTAGTGGAAACTTTGGACCAGGAACATCACTTGATGATATAATAAATCATATTAAAAATGGTGTTTCTAAACTAAGAAAATTATAATCATTCCGTAGAATCAGGCCACATCATTTTTCGCATCTGCTTACCTACCTTTTCTATTTGATGTGAATCTAATTGTTTCATATATTTATCAAATGCATCTTTGCCACTTTTTTCATATTCATCTAACCATTCCTTGTTGAATGTTCCATCCTGTATTTGTTGTAGTACATTTTTCATTTGTTCCTTTGTCTGGTTGTTCATTACCATCGGACCACGTGTAAGACCACCATATCTAGCGGTTTCACTTACACGTCTCCACATACCATTGATTCCATATTTCTGGATCATATCAACAATAAGTTTCAATTCGTGTAAAACTTCAAAGTATGCAATCTCTGGTTGGTATCCAGCTTCAACCAATGTTTCAAATGCATTTACAACCATAGATGCAGAACCACCACAAAGATCAGCTTGTTCCCCAAACCAATCGGTTTCAACTTCTTCTTTGAATGTAGTTTTGATTAACCCTGCTCGTGCGCTTCCAATTCCCTTAGCAATTCCAAGTGTTCTGTCCCATGCAGTTCCAGTCTTGTCTTGTTCTACCGCAACAATTGATGGTGTTCCAAAATTATCAAGATATGTCTCTCTTACCTTAGAGCCTGGACCCTTTGGTGCAATCATGATAATATCAACATTGTCAGGTGCTTTTATCCATCCCCAATAAATTGCAGCTGCATGCGAAAATGATAATGCATTACCATCAGAAAGATTTGGTTCTATCTCATCCTTGTAAACTTTTGACTGAACCATATCAGGAATTAAGATATGTATAATGTCAGCCTTTTTACAAGCATCGGCGACGGACATCACTTCATGCCCATCATTCTTTGCCTTATTCCAGCTAGATCCACCTTCTTTTAGTCCTATTATCACATTAAGCCCAGAATCCTTTAGGTTGTTAGCCTGTGCATCTCCTTGAATTCCATATCCAATGACTGCAATTGTTTGTTTTTTGATAGAATCTAGGCTAATATCAGAATCCTTCCAAGTCGTTGCCATAATAAAAATTCTGAATTCTACACATATAATCTATATCTTAATCTCCTTATTACATTTGATACATCTGACCATAATACCATCAGAATCAATACGTTCAAACTTTTTTGAACCACAATTTGTACAAATTGGACATGCACGTGCTGATTTCACAAATAATGGTTCTCTTATCTACATTTGAAGTTAATTGATTTTGCCACTACCAATTACACGTACTGAGGTAGATTCAGGCTTGACCAAAAGACAAATCTCATTTTTTCTGCAAACAACTGGTTTATCCAGTATTAATTTGACCGGAGATATTGAGGAAAATTTTGCAGCTTTTACCTGTAATCCAATACTTACAAGACACATTTGATTTTCAGAAATCTCACCTTTATAGAATGGTGATTGTTTAAAATCAATTTCAAGTTCATTTTTTATTTCGAATGATTCATCAGAAGTAATTACATCTCCTCTTCCAACTTCGTCTGGTTTGATTCCCTTTAATGATAGGCCAACCCTTGCTGGGCAAACTGCCTGCTTCACGTCATCATCATGCATTTGGATTGACTTCACCATCACGTCAGTACCCGATGGAAGATGTTTAAGATTATCATATTGATTTATTGTTCCTTGTAACACTTTACCCAAAACCACTGTACCAACACCTTTCACATCAAAAGAATGATCAATCACAATTTGTGCAGGACCATCATTTGAAACAGGTGGAAGTTTTACTAATTCTTCCTTGATGTTTAGTGAATCTATCTTCTTGTAGTTCTGTAATACAGTTCCTTTTATCATACTATGAAGACGATTTTCATCAACCTCATAGGAATGACTTAGTATTCCATTTTTTTTATTTAGCATATCGAGTGCAATGATTTGTTCTCCAGTAT
>JASMGS010000014.1 GCA_030751155.1 Candidatus Nitrosopelagicus sp. | reverse complement strand
ATTTTTCTAGTTAGTAAATCAGAATACTTTGCAGTCGAAAAAATAAAAGAAGTCTGGACATCACTAACAGAACTTGAACAAATTGACATTGATCATTGGGATCAAACTTTAGAAGTGTATATGAATACTGATGTTTACCGTAATTTGTTACGATTAGCATCTGGGATAGAATCAGTGGTTGTTGGAAAGGAAGAAATATTGGATGAAATTAAAAACATGTCTTCAAGTGCTAAGCAAGCAGGAAACTCCGGCAAAATATTGGGTAAATTATTTGACAGTTCTATAAGAATTGCAACTGATATTAGAAATTCAACTGGAATAGGTATTGGTATAAAATCAATAGGTGATATAGCTGTTAATCTAGCAGAAGAAAAGGTTGGTAATATTGGTTCCAAAAAAATATTGCTTATAGGAACAGGAGAGACTGCGGCTATGGTTGCTAAATGTCTCAATAAACAAAATCATGGGTTTGATGTTGCGAGTATGTCTATAGAACGTGCAACTGGTTTTTCAAAAACTTTAGGCGGAAACCCAGTAAACTTTGAAGACGTGATAGGATTTTCAAAACATGACATAGTTTTTGTTGCAACTACTGCAGATTATTTCATAGTCACTGCTAAAGATATGAAAAAATCAATGAAAAAGAAAAAATCTGGTATTATGATATTAGATCTATCAGACCCAAGAGCAGTTGAATTACAGGTAGGTATGATTCCTAAAATTAAGGCATTGTTTCGGGACGAAATATCTGAATTAGATGACGAAAGTGGTACCAGGAGAAAGAAGGCTTCAACTGTAGAAGAAGCCATTAGTAAAGAAGTTCCAATCCTTGAAGAATCAATGAAACAACTTAAGCAAGGGAATATCATTACAGCCAATTAACTATTCATAATATGAAAGAATAAGATATTCATTAATATAATAAAAATAATCTTGTTTGTTAGTAAATATGCATTCTGATAAAATTAATGAATTTTTAAAAAAAAGAAAGGGATCTAGTCACGCTGGCGGTCAGGATAAAATTTCTAAACAACATGAAAAAGGGAAATTAACTGCGAGAGAACGAGTAAATCTTTTACTTGATGAAGGAAGTTTTGTAGAGATTGATGCGTTAACCACACATCATTATTATGAATATGATATGCAGAAAAAGAAATTCCATGGAGATGGTGTGATCGGTGGATACGGAAGTGTTAATGGACGACAAACTTACGTTTTCGCTTATGACTTTACAGTTTTGGGAGGAACACTGAGTCAAATGGGTGCAAAAAAAATTACTAAATTAATGGATCATGCTATTCGTAATGGTTGTCCAATTATAGGAATTATGGATTCAGGTGGAGCACGAATTCAGGAAGGTATACTAAGTCTTGATGGATTCGGTGATATTTTTTATCATAATCAATTAGCATCGGGTGTTATCCCACAAATCACTGCTAGTATTGGACCATCTGCAGGTGGTGCAGTTTATTCTCCGGCAATGACTGATTTTGTTGTAATGGTAAACAAATTAGGAACTATGTTTGTTACAGGACCTGATGTTGTAAAAACAGTTCTTGGTGAAGAAGTTTCATTTGATGAATTGGGTGGAGCAATGACACATGGTAGTAAAAGTGGTGTTGCACATTTTGTTGTTCAGAATGAATACGAATGTATGGATCATATCAAGACATTGTTATCATATATTCCTCAAAATAATATTGAGGAACCCCCAATTGTAGTAAACGGTGATGATCCAAATAGACTGGATCATAATATAATTAACTTTGTACCTGAAGATCCCGTAAAACCGTATGACATTAAAAAAATTATTTATTCAATAGTAGATGATCATAACTTTTTTGAAATTCATGAATTATTTGCACAAAATATTGTTGTTGGATTTGCTAGAATGCATGGAAGAACAATTGGAGTTATTGCCAACCAACCATTGTTTCTTGCAGGTGCACTTGATATTGATTCTTCAAATAAAGCAGCACGGTTTATCAGATTTTGTGATTGTTACAATATTCCAATTGTTACATTGGTTGATACACCTGGTTATATGCCAGGGACCAATCAGGAGCATAATGGAATCATTCGACATGGCAGTAAACTTCTTTACGCTTATTCTGAGGCAACAGTTCCAAAAATTACTATTGTAATTGGAAAAGCATATGGTGGTGCTTACATTGCAATGGGTAGTAAAAACCTAAGAACTGATATTAATTATGCTTGGCCAACAGCACAAATTGCAGTTCTAGGGTCTGAAGGAGCCGTTAAGATTATGAATAGAAAGGAACTTGCGAATTCAAAAGATCCCGAGTCATTGAAAAAACAACTGGTAGATGAATTTACTGAGAAATTTGCTAATCCATATGTTGCTGCATCTCATGGAACAGTTGATACAGTTATAGATCCTGCAGAAACTAGACCTATGATTATAAAAGCTCTTGAAATGCTTTCAAATAAACGTGATAAGCAATTACCCAAAAAACATGGAAATATCAATCTGTGATCAAAATGATAAGCAAAGTACTAATTGCAAATCGTGGAGAAATTGCCTTACGTGTAATCAAAACTTGTAAGGCTCTAGGAATAAAGACAGTTGCAGTATATTCTGATGAAGATGTACATTCACTTCATGTAAAAAATGCAACAGAAGCATATCATATTGGTGAGGCTGCTCCTGCAAAGAGCTATCTTAATCAAGAAAAAATCCTTGAAGTCATGTTATCTTCTGGTGCAGATGCTGTACATCCTGGTTATGGTTTCCTTTCAGAAAATGATGACTTTGCACGATTATGTGAAAAGAACAAAATCAACTTTATTGGACCTTCTGCAGATTCAATGAATCTTTGTGGAGATAAGATGCGTTGTAAAGAAGCAATGCTCAAAGCTAAGGTTCCAACTGTACCTGGAAGTCCAGGTTTAGTAAAAGATGCTGATGAGGCAGAAAAGATCGCAAATGAAATTGGCTATCCTGTAATGTTAAAATCAGTTTATGGTGGTGGTGGTCGTGGAATTAGAATTGTAAACACCGATCAAGAGTTACAAGATGGATATGAAACAGTTACAGCAGAGTCAATTGCAGCAGTAGGAAAATCTGCAATCATTGTTGAAAAATTCCTAGAAAAAACAAGACACATTGAATATCAAATGTGTAGAGATCATCATGGTAATACAGTACATCTCTTTGAGAGAGAATGCTCAATTCAAAGACGAAATCAAAAACTAATTGAACAAACCCCATCTCCTGTGGTTGATGAAGCCAAAAGAGAAGAAATCGGTGAATTAGTTGTAAAAGCAGCAGAAGCTGTTGATTATACTAACTTAGGTACTGCAGAATTTCTCAGAGCAGATTCTGGAGAATTTTATTTCATAGAAATTAATGCAAGATTGCAGGTAGAACACCCAATTTCTGAAATGGTATCTGGATTAGACTTTGTTAAACTTCAACTAGATATTGCAAATGGAGAACCATTACCATTCAAACAGTCTGATCTTAAGATGAATGGCTATGCTATTGAATGTAGAATTAATGCAGAAGATACTTTCTTAGACTTTGCACCATCAACAGGTCCTGTTCCAGACGTTACAATTCCTTCAGGACCAAATGTTAGATGTGACACATACTTGTATCCTGGATGTACTGTTTCACCATTTTATGATTCACTAATGGCAAAACTTGTAACATGGGGACGAACATTCGACGAATCTAGACTTAGAATGCTTAATGCGTTAAATGATTTTTACATTCAGGGTGTGGAAACTTCAATCCCTCTTTACAAAACAATTTTGAACACAGAAGAATACAAAAATGGAAAACTCACCACAGATTTTTTGAAACGATATAATATTATTGAAAGATTGGAAGAAGACATAAAAAATCAAAGGAATGATAAACAAATTGAAGCAGTTGCCTCTGCCGTAATGTATTCAGAATTCTTTCAAAGTAAAATAAAATCATCAAATACGACAAACTCACTATGGAAAAGCTTAATGGATTGATATAAAATGGAATTCAAACTTGAAGATGTAGAAGAAACTTTCAACGGAGAAATTATTAATAAAATTTCAAATAATGAATATTTAATTAAGATTCAAAATAAAGAACATCAACTTCAAATATTAAATATTAATTCTAACGGGATGGAATTTGTATTAGATAATAAATTCCATAATGTGAAATATGTGGAAAACCACACTGCTGAAATGAGGATCGTTATTGATGGTGTATCTTTGACAATTAATATGCATACAAAACTAGACAAAATTGTTTACAAAAATACTGGAAACACTGACACAGGTTCTGGGCAGATTAATCTGAGAAGTCAAATTCCTGGCAAAGTTGTATCAGTAGAAGTTAACGAAGGTGACAAAATAAAAAAAGGTGATGTTGTTTGTGTTTTAGAATCAATGAAGATGCAAGTATCGGTAAAATCTCACAAAGACGGAGAAGTAAAAAATCTAAAAGTTAAGGAAGGAAATTCTGTTAACAAGAATGATATTTTAGCAGAGATAGAATAAAATCAATTTCCCTTTTTGAGGAAATCTATAATCTCTTGATAATTTGGTTCTTTTAATGGATCCTCCGAAACCCATCTGTACACCACCGTACCATTTTCATCAATTATGAAGACAGAACGTTTTGCAAAATTATAGTCCTTAAGATGCAGAAGATCAGGTGATAAAATATCATAATCTCTTATCGCTTTACTGTTATAATCACTAAGTATGGGAAAGTTGAAGTTATTTTTCTCAGCGAAAGCTTTGTTCGCGAACGGACCATCATTGCTTATAGCGATAACTTGAGCACCAAGATTTGAAATCTCTTCCCAAGAATCCCTAAATGTACAAAGTTCTGTCTCACAAACCGGAGAACTGGCTGCAACGATAAATGACAAAACCACTTTTTTAGCCTTAAACTCATTTAACGTCCTCATTTTCAAGTCAGTATCTGCAAGCTCGAAGTCTGGAGCGGTATCTCCAGTATTTAGTACCATATTATCAAAACCATAATGTCATATATCAATTATAACATATGAAAATTAATTAGCCATTTTCGATCAGCTAAATTCTACATAGATTTTTATATTCTCAGGAGGGAGTCAAGCTGCTTTGGTAGGTGAAACTGTTGCAGGGTACAGTAATGTTTTGTTTATGTTTGGTTTTGCCGTTGTCGCTTTAGCCCCCGCTCTCATAATATCAAGAATGATTGCACCACGTACTAAAAGCAATCCAGTCAAATTTTTGCCTATGGAATGTGGTCAAGTTCCATCTGGTGAAGGACGAACCCACTTTATGATGCAGTATTATGCTTACATCCTGATGTTTGTAATATTCGACGTTATGGCTATCTTTTTGTATGCTTGGGGAAGTACGTTACTTGATTTACCAAAAACAGCAACGTTACCA
This sequence comes from Candidatus Nitrosopelagicus sp., assembly GCA_030751155.1. GTDB lineage: Archaea > Thermoproteota > Nitrososphaeria > Nitrososphaerales > Nitrosopumilaceae > Nitrosopelagicus. The sequence continues at coordinate 6,730 of JASMGS010000014.1, read as the reverse complement.
ATAATTGGATTTTTAGGAATCATGTTTGCCGCGATGGCATATGCGCTTTATCAAACAAAGAGGAAAAATATATGGTAAATGATATCACAGTTTCAAAACCCAAAGGACTATCGGTGATTAACCAAATCAATAGTAATAATGCAAATGTCTTTGTTGGAAAATTAGGTGACGTGCTTTACAAAGCCGTTGGTACACCATTAGGAATGGCGTTAAATTGGGGACGTTTATGGTCTTTATGGCCGGTTCATATTGAAACTGCTTGTTGTAGCGTAGAATTTGGTGCAGCGTCGGGACCAAGATATGATGTGGAAAGGTTTGGTATTATAGAGGCTTTTGGAAGTTTAAGGCAATGTGATCTTGTTGTTGTACAGGGTACAATAACAAGAAAGATGGCACCACGACTACGGTTAGTCTATGATCAAATGCCGGAACCAAAATATGTTATAGCTATGGGTGCATGTGCAATAACTGGAGGACTGTATTTCGATTCGTACAATGTGTTACCTGGTATAGATGGTATATTGCCAGTAGATGTCTATGTACCAGGATGCCCTCCAAGACCTGAAACTCTCATTCAGGGATGTATGTTACTGCAAGAGAAAATAAAAAGAATGAAGGCAAGGTAGTGTTAAAAATGAGTTCTGATGAAAATAATACAAATGTTGAGAAAACAGAAGAGGCACCACCTGTCCCTGAATTTGAAAACCCACTAGCTAACTTAATCTTAAAAAAATTTCCCAGTGCCACAATTGCTTTTGCAAATCCAGATAGAACTCGCGTAAATGTAAGCAAGGAAGAGATTATTCAAACTGCCTCTTTTATTCGGGACGAACTTCATTTTGATCATGCCGAATCTGTAAGTGGAGTTGATTATCCTGATGAAAAACAGATTGAAGTTGTTTATCATCTTGGATCCTATGATGATCCTTCATTGAGTAAACAAATAATGATATTGGCTACACGTGTACCACGAGAAGACAACCCACATCCGGGAAATGATACTACAAAATTATCTAGTTTATATGAAATTTTTCCAAGTGTTGCATTTCATGAACGAGAATGTTTTGAAATGCTAGGAGTTTATTTTGAAGGAAATCCAGATAACAGACGATTATTATTACCAGAAGATTGGGCAGATATCCCTCCATTAAGAAAAGACTTTGACATTAAAGGTAGATAAAAAATGAGTGCTAAACTTCCTCCAGGCCTACAATTAGAAAAGGTTGATGATCGTATCATGACACTAAATGTGGGTCCACAGCATCCTGGTTCTGGTCACATGAGAATAATTATCAAAGTTGATGGTGATTATATTGTCCACACTGATCCAGATCCTGGATATGTTCATCGAGGGGAAGAAAAGATGGCTGAATATAGAAATTACATCACTAACATACCTCATTTGGAAAGACCTGTAATTCACGATTCCTGTAACATTCTTTATCCATATTGCCTGGGTATTGAAGAATTACTTGGATTAGAAGTACCCGAGCGAGCAAAATATCTAAGGGTTATAGCTGCTGAACTCAACCGTTGTGTGTATATACAGTATTGGCTGGCTATTTATGGAATATTCTTGGGTCATTCTACAATGTTTATGTGGCCTACTGGAGATCGTGAATTACTAATCGATCTTTTAGAGAAGATGACAGGTGCACGTGTCACACATGCTTACTTTGTCCCTGGAGGAATTAGGAATGATGTTCCTCCTAACTTTGAAGATGTGTGTTTGAGGCAAGTAAATTATTTTGAGAAGAGAATCAAAGAATATGCGGATGTTTTTTATGACAATCCAATTCTTATCTCCAGAACTCGTGATACAGGAGTTTTATCACGAGAAGACGCCATTAAACTTGGTACAACTGGTTCTGTTTTACGTGCAAGTGGCGTAGATTTTGATATTAGGAAAAAGGAACCATATGATGTTTATGATGAATTAGATTTTCAAAGTCCTACTCTAAAAGAAGGTGATTCTTACGCTCGCTCCAAAATTCCTTGGCTTGATATGTTTGAAAGTTGTAGAATAATTAGAGATGCACTAAAAAAAATGCCCAAATCTGGTTCAGTTAGAGTAAAGCTAAAACCAAAACCAAAAGGAGGAGACACAGAAATCTATCGTAGAGTCGAATCAGGTAGAGGTGCTCTTGGAATGTATATTGTATCAAAAGGTAAACCTCAACCTTATAGACTAAAGATCAGTGTTCCATCATTCCGAAATTTGATTGCTATGCCACATTTACTTACAGGTGAAAAACTTGGAAATATGCCTGCTGTTTATTGGAGTTTAAATTATTGGCCAGTGGAGGCAGATAGATAAATGTCTGTTATTGCACCTAAGTTTCGATTAGGCTACTTAATCAAGGGAGTTATTGATAACATATTCTGGATAATTCTCCTAGTAACTTTAATTGGGATTCCAATAGTGCAGATTGTACTCATTTACATAGATTTTCCAATAATTGATGGTGAAATATGGAATCCGTTTAGAGTATTAGATGCATTAACACACCCTGAAAGAGCATTGCCACTTGTAGTATCTTTTATGCAATCTGATCTTTTCAAAGTTGTAGCTTTCCCTGGATTCGGATTTGCAGCTTTGATTGCTGCTGCAACTATATTTATTGAAAGAAAGATGTTAGCAAAACTTCAGTTAAGAGTAGGACCGTTTTACTGTGGAAAAGTTGAAGGCATCCTACAACTGATGGCTGATGGATTAAAATTAATCTCGAAAGAGATTATAATTCCGGCAAAAGCCGATAAACCAATCTTTTGGGCTGCACCTGTTTTGTTTGCAGCTACAGCAGGAGCCTTTGTTGCACTTATACCAGTTGCCCCTGGTTGGGTTGTAGCAGATATCGATTTGGGTTTATTAGCGGTATTTGCTGTGATTGGATTTTTCCCTATTATCACTATTTTATCTGCATGGTCTTCTAACAGCAAATTCCCATTCATAGGAGGTATAAGGGCACTTCACCAAATGGTTTCATTCGAAATTCCATTAATTTTATCAGTTTTGGGAATTGTTATGCTAACTGGAACTTTGAATCTAGCTGAGATTGTTCAAAGTCAAGCAAACTTCCCATGGATTATCTTTATGCCTGTTGGTGCGGTTGTATTTTTTATTACAATTCTTGCAGAACTTGAAAGAATACCATTTGATCTACCGGAAGCAGAGAGTGAAATAGTAGCAGGATGGCTTACTGAATTTTCTGGAATGATGTATGGCCTTGTCCAACTTGGTACTTATCTCAAACTATATGCTTTTGCGGGACTTTTTGTTGTATTGTTTCTTGGCGGTTGGAATGGGCCTGATATTGTTCCACCATTCCCTGCAGAAATTGTTACCGATGGTATCACTATTCTACCAGGTGCTCTTACAGTAGAAATTCCAGGATTACCATTATTAGCACATGAGATGATAAATGGAACAATTTGGTTTATGCTTAAAACAATTGGAGTAATTCTAGTCATTCTCCTTCCAAGAGGAGTTTTTCCACGTATTCGAATTGATATGTTATTACATATTGGTTGGTACAAATTAATTGCATTATCTTTTGTAAACATCTTCATTGCATTGGCTTTGGTATATGGTGGTGTCATAGGACCTGGAGGTATATTATAATGGGAACTGCTACAGGTATAATCAAGGCATTAAATTCTGGTATTAAACATATTGCCACAAAACGATTCACATTTAGATATCCTGAACAAAAACTCAAATTTGTAGGAGATGGATATCAATTTGATCCTACTAGCGGTGTTGGTATAGCAGGCTATAAGGGACGCCATATTTTATTTCATGATAAATGTACTGGATGTAATCTTTGTTCAATTGCATGTGAAGAGATTGCTGAGGCGATTGCTATGCCAAAAGTTCCAGAACAATGGAAGCATAATAAAAAAGCCATAATGCCTCAAATAGATTATGGCAAGTGCGTATTTTGTGGATTATGTGTGGATGCATGTCCTTTCTATGCTTTGTATATGACAAATGATTACGAATTATCTTCATTTACCAAAGAGGGTTTAATCTATACTCCTGCACAACTTCAGGTAAAACCACAAGTTCAACAGGATGTTGAAATTCAGATTGACGAAAAAGGTGCTAACCATGGTTGATGCTTTATTTCTAGGATTTGCTGTACTGACAATTGTTTCCGCTATAGCGGCACTTGAGATGCGTTCGCTGATATATGGTTCAATAGCTTTAATGGGCACATTAGGCGGTATTGCAGGATTTTTTATTCTGTTAGATTCCCCATTTGTTGCACTATTTCAAATTGCTGTATATGTAGGCTCGATAGCTGTCCTCATCTTATTCACTGTAATGTTAGTAAAAAGAGAATTAATTTTCAAAATGAAGGAAGATCGAAAACGTAGGTATGCAGGAATTGGTTTGATGTTAATAATGATGGTTGCTTTAGGCTCCCTACTATTTAGTTCAGGACTTCCCTCAATTACTACAGACGAACCTCCAGTAGATTACAAAGAGATAGGTAAAGACTTTTTAACATATTATTGGCCGGCACTAATTGTTATGGGGCTTGTATTGGCTGGCTCCATTACAGGAGCAATTGCATTAGCACGAAGAGTGGATGGAGTGGAAGATGAGCAACGAACTGATTGATTTTCTAATTGTTTCTATTGCCCTTCTGGCAATTGGTATTTATGGTGTATCAGTAAAGCGAAACTTCATTCGAATGCTTTTTGCAATTGAGATTATCATAAATGCAGCTAATCTTAATCTTGTTGCTTTTGCAAGATTCATACCAAACAGTGAAGGACAAACACTAGCATTATTTTCTATTGCCGTTGCAGCTGCAGAAGTTGCAGTCGGACTCGCACTTATCATTGTAGCATATAGAATGTACAAGAATATTGATGTAGCAGACTTTAGGAGTTTGAAAGGATAATGGAGTACTTGTTACTTCAGGCAGTTTTCTTGCCACTGTTATTATCACCTTTAGCGTACATAATTGGTAGAAGACTTGGTCATACTGCTGCAACATGGTTTACATTTGGATTACTACTTTACTGCACTACTCTCCTTATTGCTGGATCAATGGGTGAAACATATGAAGAACATTATCCTTGGACTGAGCTCTTTGGGGAATTTGGATTTTTGCTTGATGGTTTAGCTGCTCCCTTTGCAATAATGATCTATGTTTTGTGTACAATACTTGCATTATACTCCAAGCCTTACATGTCACACAAATTTCATGAATTTTTCAAACAGCAGGGAACTAAAACAGTTTATCAAAGTGACGGAACAGTATTGGCAGGTACATCTTTAGAACAATTTGTTAACAAGCAATCTGGAGTGTACTATGCGTTATTCCTCGTTTTTTCAATGGGAATGCTTGGTACTGTACTTGCTACAAACCTAATTGAATTTTACGTATTCTTTGAAGTTATGTTAATACCAGCATTTCTTTTGATAGGTTTCTGGGGTGATCATCCAAGACGTAGAATTGCACTTATGTTCTTTTTCTGGACACATGTTGGAGCAGTTATCTTACTTCTAGGATTTTTGGCTATTGGTCTTAGTGTAGGAAGCTTTGATTTTGCTGATATCAATGAGGCTGATATTTCATCTGACATTCTGGTTCCTGCGGCAGTGGCAATCATAATTGGGTTAGGTGTAAAACTTGCAGCATTTGGATTCCATATTTGGTTACCTTATGCTCATGGATCTGCACCAACACCCATCAGCGCTTTACTTTCCCCTGCAATGATCGGAATTGGAGCATATGCACTCTTTAGGTTAATTGTTGAATTTTTACCACAGACATACGCCGATCTGTCTATTTGGATCACCATATGGGGGGTAGGAACGATGTTCTACGGTGGGGCAATGGCATTGATGCAAGATGATATCAAACGAGTTTTTGCATATTCCAGTATAAGCCAAATGGGCTACCTTTTGTTTGGAATAGGTTCTATCTCTACACTTGGTCTGGCAGGAGCAGAAATGATGTATATTTCTCATGCACTAGGTAAGGGATTACTCTTCATGACAGCTGGAGTCTTAATTGTTCAAGTAGGTACACGAAGCCTTTCAAAACTTGGTGGACTTGGAAGTAAGTTACCAATCACTGCGGTATGTGCTGTTATTGGGGCTTTGACAATTATGGGTGTACCACCAACTAGTGGATTTATGGGTGAATGGATGTTGTTCTACGGTGTTCTAGAAACTGCATTGGAAGAAGGAAATGATGTAAGATCATTGATGTTTGCACTTGGGTTGGTAGCCACTGTTCTTACAATGTCATATCTTCTTTGGATGTTAAAGAGAGTCTTTTTTGGAAAACTTCCTGAAAATTTTTCCAAGGTAAAAGAAGCCAATTGGTATATGCTCTCTCCAATGATGGTTCTTGCAGGATTTACAATCGTAGTTGGAATTTATCCTGATATATTTTTACAAAAAATCATGCCATACATGCAGGGGGTTTTAGGAGGATAGTAAATGGCGACAGAAGTTATTGCAACTGAAGGTGAAGCAATGTATGCTTGGTTGATCTGGATTCTTCCATTTATTGCGGCTCTAATTATTCCTGCAGTTGGAAAGTTTTCAAAAATTTCAACTGGTAGGATTGCTGTTGGATTTGCTGCAATGAGTGCTATTTCAGCCGCAGTGTTATTACCAATGGCACTTGACGGGCATGAGATTCATGATCAGATTGATTGGATTTCTGCTCTTGGCTTAAAGGCTGGAGTTTTAGCTGATCCT
>JASMGS010000013.1 GCA_030751155.1 Candidatus Nitrosopelagicus sp. | reverse complement strand
TCTTCGGTTACAGTTTTTGGTGTATCTTCGGTTACAGTTTTTGGTGTATCTTCGGTTACAGTTTTTGGCACATCTTCGGTTACAGTTTTTGGTGTATCTTCGGTTACAGTTTTTGGCACATCTTCGGTTTTTGGTACTTTTGTGATTTTTGTGGGTTTTTTCTTCGTATCTGAATCAGGATCCATGACACCTATTTCACCTAAAGCAAAAATAACTTCCTGTTCTGGATGATGCGGACTATCTACCATTCGTGCTATTCGTTTTTTACCTGATTTTTTAAAGTAAATTCTATAAGTGCTGGTGTGAGCAACCACATTTCCACCTACTGGACGTGTAGGATCACCAAAGAATGTATCAGGAGATGACATTACCTGGTTGGTAGCTAGAGCAGCAACATTGTATGTCTCTGCAATTCGTACCAATAAATGAACAAATTTGTTTAATTTCTGTTGTCTTTCTGCTAATGTTCCGCGTCCTAAATATTCTGATCTGAATAAACCTACAGCAGAATCTGCTACAAGTAATTTTACATTATTTTCTTGGATTATAGTACTTGCTTCTTCTAGAATGAGTGTTTGATGTGCACTGTTATATGCTCTGGCTACAGTGATATTATCAAGAACTTTTTCTGGGTCCATACCATGTGCTTTTGCGATAGTTACAATTCTTTCTGGTCTAAATGTATTTTCACTGTCAATATACAATACTCCTCCTCCTAATCCACCTTCTTCTACTGATTTTTGAACTGTTACACACATTGTATGACAAAATTGTGTTTTTCCACAACCGAATTCGCCATAAACTTCAGTTAGCGCTTGTGTCTCAAGTCCACCATCAAGTAAAAAGTCTAAGCACTCTGTACCTGTGGTTATTTTACCAATCTCTTGTCTTCTTTTGTATATTTCAGATGCAGAGACAAAATCTTTAGATATCATTCCTCCTTCAACAAGTGCTTGTCTTGCCTTTTCGACGATTGTTGCTGAAGTGTCCTTATCCATGCCCGTAATTTCTGCTAATTCTACTGGGCCACGAACTATTAGATCCATTATATTGTGAACACCTGCATCACTAAGTTTTCTTGTTGTAACTGGTCCTACTCCTGGTAAACTATCTAATCTTAAATCATCTATCATACCGTAAGGTACGGTACGGGTACGTTATAAAGGTATTCCTTGATTTTATTTACACAAGTATTAAGATCGATAAAAATGATTAACGACGTTTTCGTCTTTGGCCGGGCTTATTTTGACCTGGAAATCTTTGCAAAACAAATCGTTTCTTAAAATTACTTTTGTTTCTCAGACTAGATGTTGTACCCACACGTTTACGTCCTTCTACTTTAGGTGTCTGACCCCTAACTTTTCCTGCCTTTGTAAGAGAACCGTGAGTTGGCATGATATTTTCTAAAATTGTTCAAATTTATGTATTTGTATATTTTGTCTACCAGTAGTTTGTCTTGATCTTTTCGATAACTCTTTCAAATTTGGGGCCTCTTTTTCTTGCAAATTTTTCCATTGCACCGAGTGGAATACCACCCAAAGTTCTAGCAAGACCATTGAAAGCAGTTCGTCTAACAGAGCCTTTCTGACCAGTTTTAGTCATAAATTTCTTGATTCCGTATTTGAAATTATGCTGCCAAGTCTTATACATCACACCTAGTTGTGTTGGGTCATTACCACTGCCTATATCATAAAACTCTGATTTCTCAAGCAAACCTATGGGAACGAATGTCAATGGAGTAGCTGTAAACATAGAATCAGGTTGCTCTTGTTCAAGCTCACTGATTAGCCTAATCGTTTCCCAACCGTCTTCCGGCGTTTCATCATTATCAAGACCCATGATTAATGTGAATGCAGGAATCCAATAATTCTCGTTTAGGGTTTTTACACTTTCCTTAACAACCCAATGCCATTCTTCTGGTTGATATGGTGACAATTTCCTATCAGCGTATTTTTCAATCAGCCTAATGCTTCCAGTCTCAAATCCACATTGAATTCCTGTCATATTGTCTGGACCTGCGTTAGTTATCTTTGATAAGTTGGGAATTAATCTCTCGTCTGCAATTGCACCAGCCAGTGTTCCATGAGTTGGGTTTGTATGTTTAACACCCGTAGACATAATCGTAGTAAATAATTCTTCTAATGCTTCACGATTTGGTTCCATATTTTTTGTAGTTGTGGGGTCTAAACCATAAACAAAAATATCGTCACTATGAATCCATGCTCTGTCGATACCACCTTTCTTGATATTCACTTCAATTTCTTTTTTCACTTTTTCAGGAGAATAATATCTTAATGATCTTAACGTAACATCACAAAACTTACAGCCCCTTCCACAACCACGCATTACCTCTATCATACCATGCATAGATGGTTCAACAATATCTGGAATGTCATCTAGATCTGGTCTATCCCAAAAGTTGACAAATCTTCCATGATGTGTTTTATCAGTTCGTTTAAATTCTTTAACGTTAACTTTGAAGTCCTTTCTTTTTCTGAAAGGATCCATATTTTCAAATTGACCATCGATTAGATAGTTAAAGAAATTACCAGCATGTCCATCTATTTCGGGAGCAATTCCACCTAGTTCACCTTCTAAAATTGCATATAGACCATACTCTCCAATCTTTTCAGGTGCATAATTATATTGCCAAGTACCAGAACCGCCTGCAATAACTTTTGCATTACTTCCATTTTTTTTCTTTGCAGCATTGATTCGTCTGTGAAGGTCACGACAATAAAACTCATCATAAGACATCTGTCTTCTTCCATATGTGAACGTCATGGTTACCGGTCCCATTCCAAGCGGATCCATTTCATGTGTTCCGACAACCTCAGTTTCAGGTCCAATGAATTTTTCAATGTGATCAGGGTGGGCAACTACAACATCCTCACGTTTGAAGCCATCACGAAGTAATCCAGCCTCTACCTTGCGCAAACCATATGGAGCAAATTTTGCTACGCCATTATTATGTGGTGAAGAATTACAGATAAAATCGAATAAAATTTTTGGTGTTACTTGGTTTCCTAAAATTTTATACAAAATACTACCATGAGGACGAGTTGGATTAAGTGCAGGTGCACAACCAAAAAATGTAGCCAATGAAAGTCCACGATAATGAGACATCAATGTTCGATCCGCAGTTAATACGATTTTTGGACTTGCCATTACTCTAACGTAGGACTTAAATGATTTATTTTAAACCTTTTGAGATTCCTGACTATATTTTTTCTAATTTTCCAGATTTTGTTCGATGAAATTGTCCGAATTCATCACTTTGTATCAGATGGTTTCCTTCAAAAATAGTGCCGTCACGGCATGCCAAGTCTTCATTGATGCAACAACTCCCACATATGCCAACACCACATTTCATCATACGTTCAACGCTTGCTTGGACAGTGATCTGGTTTGATACAGCCAGATTTACAGTCTTGTACATCATTATCTCTGGTCCACAAGTATAGATTGCATCAAAACTACTCTCATCAAGTAATTCTTCCACAACATCTGTAACAAATCCTTTTTTTCCATATGTGCCATCTTCTGTAACTGGTATAACCCGATGTTCATTTTTTTCAAGGAGTTTATTTGCTAGATCTTCAAAGAATACTTCTTCTTTTGTTTGAGAACCAATCAGCAAGGTAACATTATGGAAAGGTTTACAGAAAGTGATCAGGCGTAATAAAGGAACAAGACCAGTTCCTCCTCCAACTAACAATAGTTTGCCATCTTTGATATCAAAATGATTTCCATATGGACCACGAATTCCGATATAATCACCTACTTTAAGATTATACATTGCAGTTGATGATTCACCACGTTTTCTAACTGTAAATGCAGCTTTACCTTTTTCTTGAGTGACCATTACACTCATGGGTATTTCATTTACACCTGGAATCCATACCATTGCAAATTGACCTGGAAGAACATTAGATAATATTTCATCAGAGAAGATTAATGTTCTAACAGTTGGTGTTTCGTCAATAATTTTTTCAATTGTGCACATATGGTGAATGTTAGGATCTCTTAGCATTTCCAATCATTTCACTCATTTTCGAATATCCATTTTTCTCCATATAATTTTTGATACCATTATTTATTTCTGCAAAAACTTCTGTCCAATGCTCACCTAATACACTTCCAAACTGCACAGCACTTGCTCCAGCAAGAATAAATTCTACAGCGTCTTGCCATGTAGAAATTCCGCCACATCCAATTATTGGAACATCAAACTTGGATGAAATTTCATAAACACATCTTACAGCAATTGGCTTAATTGGAGTTCCAGACAATCCACCTATCTTATTACTAAGAATGGGTTTCTGAGTTTCAACATCTATCGCCATTGCACGAATTGTGTTAATTGCAGTAATTCCATCTGCACCAGCCTCACATGCTGCACCAACAGTATCAAGATAGTTTGTAGTTCCTAGTCCTACTTTTGCTATAACAGGAACGTTTGTATTCAATTTTACCTTTTTTACAATTTTTTTTACAAGTTCAACATCATCACCAACCTCAAGACCAACTTTAGCAACATGTGGACATGACAAATTCAATTCATAGGCTGAAATCTTACAATTTTCAAATTGTTTTATCATAAAATCAAAATCATCCTCGGTTGATCCAACTAAACTTACAATTATTGGAACATCATGACTTTTTGAAATCATATTTGAAAATTCGGTAGCACCTGGATTTGCCAATCCCACTGCGTTTAGCCAACCGCCACCTTTTACACTAAAGATTGTTGGATTTACATAACCTTCCCATGGCTCTTTGCTCAATGATTTTGTGACAACAGCACCCGCTCCTGAACGGTATAAACGTTCAAAAATATCAAGTGAGATTCCTAAAATACCGGAAGCGAGAATGGTTGGCCTCTCCAAAGTTAATGTTCCTATTGAAGTTGAGAGGCTAGGTTTCACTCTGAATAGTTTAATAGTATTCTCATATAATAGTTGAGTATCAAACACTATTGTTAACTTTTAATGAGGTGTAAATATTACATTTGTTATGTTCAGGGTTATCCTAACTGAATTAGGAATTGCAGTTTTTGATGATAAAACACGTATCAAAACATTCCCTTTTTCTGAGCCAGCGGATGAATATGTTTCTATAAAAAAAGGTAAATCAGAGATTAATGAACTTTCCAAGTTTCTAATTGAGAAACAAAAAGATGTACTTGTAAATGATTTAGCATTAAATGACTTGTTAAAGAAAAAAGATATTGAAACACAGATTATGTCAGAAAGTGAAATGGAAGATATTCAATTAACTAAACCAAAAGTTCTGGTTAATGCCGAGTTTGCTAAGGATGAAAATGATTCTATTCAAAAACTGAGAGAGTTTGCAATAAATTTATCATCATCTAAAATTACAGAGGTTTCAAGTAGTCCTGATCTTCATATAATTCAAGCAATTAATACTTTGGACGACACTGATAAAATAATTAATGGAATTAGTTCTAGGTTAAGGGAATGGTATGGCTTGCATTTTCCTGAACTTGACAATATTATAGATAGTGTGAATGGCTATGCACAAATTGTCATATCTGGTAAAAGAGAAAATATGGCCGATAGTGTGTTTATTGATGCAGGATTTCCTGATTCAAAAGTACAAATGCTATCATTAGTGAAAGAAAAAAGCCGTGGTGGGGATATTTCAGAAGAAAATCTTGCAATTGTTCAGATATTAGCTAAAAATATCCTAGAATTATTTGATATGAGAAAAAGTCTAGAGATGCAAATAGATGAGCAAATGAAACAAGTGGCACCTAATATTTCTGCAGTGCTTGGTACTACAGTTGGTGCAAGAATTTTGGCAAAGGCAGGAAGTTTAAACAGATTATCAACAATGCCCGCAAGTACAATTCAAGTTTTAGGAGCTGAAAAGGCTTTGTTTCGTTCTTTAAAAACAGGTTCAAATCCTCCAAAACATGGATTGTTGTTTCAACATGCAATAGTACATGCAGCACCAAGATGGCAACGAGGTAAAATTGCAAGAGCTGTAGCTTCAAAGGCATCAATTGCTGCTAGAGTAGATGTGCATGGAGTAGGTCTGAACCAAACACTTCTTGATAAATTAAATGTTAGAGTAAAAGAAATTGAGACAAAATATAGTGAACCAGTTGACAGACCGCCACGACAAAATTTTGATAAAAATAACAAATCAAAACAAAGAAGGAAACCTGATAGATTTAAGAATAGAAAGCGTAGGAATTTTGGAAGACGTCAAAGATAATGTTTTTTGGTTCACAATTGATGGTGAAAAAAGACTAGCTACAAAAAATTTAGTTCCAGGAAAACAGGTTTACAACGAAAAATTCGTTTTATCAAAAGGGATTGAGTATAGAACATGGGATCCCTTCAGAAGTAAATTGGCTGCATCGATAATGAATGATTTGGAGTATTTTCCATTCAAGGAAAAGTCAAATGTGCTGTATCTTGGAGTTTCTACTGGAACAACAATTAGTCATATATCAGATATAGTTGGACCGAATGGGACTATATTTGGTGTCGAACATTCAAGTAGGGTCGCACGAGATTTTTTAGACAGAGTTGCATGTTATAGGAAAAACATAATTCCAATAGTTCAAAATGCTAGACAGCCAAAAGAATACTTTTCAATTTATAATAAAGTTGATGTAGTTTATGTTGATATTGCACAACCAGATCAAACTAACATTGCAATAGAAAATTGTAAAATGTATTTGAAGCCTAAAGGATATTTATTTTTAACAATAAAAGCAAGGAGTATAGATGTAACTAAAGAACCAAAACACATAATCAGTAACGAAATCAAAAAATTAAATTTAGATTTTGAAATTAAGCAGTCAATTGATCTGAAGCCATATGATAAGGATCATGCAATGATAATTGCAACATCATTAAATTAGTTACTAGTATTGATAATTTTTTGTACTGGTTTCCAACTAGTACGAATAAATGGTTGTGGTTTCTTGTAAGTGTTTAATATTTTCTTTACAGATTTGACAGTTTTTTTGTCAGATGGATAACCGCTACCAAGATTAAATTTTTTATTCAATCGATGAATAGTCTTATCACGATTAACTTTTGCAAGTATTGATGCCGCAGCAACTACGATGAACCTACTATCTGCATGATGAGACGATTTAATTTTTGCATTTGAAGATAGCGCAGATATTTCTTTACCAAATCGTTTGTAATCAACATCACAAGAATCAACATAAGAAGTGTCTGGGTGTAGATTCAAAACTATTTTAGCCATAGTTTCCGCTTCCAAATGATTGAGGTTATGATTTGAAACATACCGATCTATTGTTTTGGGAGGAATTTTGATTATATGATAATCGTCGACGATTTCAATTATCTTCTTATATAAAATTTCACGTGTTTTTGGAGCAAGTTTTTTAGAATCACGAACACCAATTGATTTTAGTTTTTTTATATTCTTTTTCTCTATTGATATTCCAGCAATTACAAGTGGACCAATCATTGAACCCCTTCCAGCATCATCAATTCCACAAATCTGCATGAGATTTTCCACTTTTTGATGGTATTAACCGTTATAGGTAAAAAGAATTCAAGAAAACTATTGCAAGGAATAAAAGAAAAATTTGTAGAGATAACAGAAGGTAGTACAAAAATTCTTGTTCTTGATAAATCCATCAGTGATAAAGTTCCTCCAAAAAAACCAGTTTTTTTTAATCCTGCAGCAAAATTAAATAGAGATTTTTCAATTTTAGCATATTCAGCATTCTGGAATGATTTTGATAAACCAAAGATCTTTCTAGATGGACTGGCGGGCGTTGGTGCTAGATCACTTAGAGTGGCAAATGAAATAAAAGATGTTGAAAAAGTTGTAATAAATGATGTGAATTCTGATGCGCTTGATGTAGCTCAAAGATCTGCTAGATTGAATAACATATCAAATTTTGAAATCTCTGAAAATGAAACTTGTCGTTTTTTTAGTCTATTTTCACAGAAAGACAGTAGGGGATCAGTTGTAGATATTGATCCATTTGGCTCACCAACAAAATATTTTGATTGCTCTATTAGAGCTACAATGCATGGTGGATTACTATCAGTGACTGCTACAGATATGCAGGTTTTACATGGTCTGGCAAAAAATGCTTGCAAAAGAAAATACTATGGGGTTCCAATTAAAACAGAATATTCAAATGAGATAGCAATAAGGCTAATACTGGGTTGTCTTTATGCTGTATCTGGTAGATTGGGCATACAGATTATTCCGCAATTTGTTCAAACTCATATGCATTACTATAGAATATTCGTAAAAGTACTAACAAAAAAAGATCAAAATCAAAACTTGGGATATATTTCACATTGTTTTGAATGTGGTAATAGAATGGTCGAAAAAAAATCTAGTAATTGCTGTGATAAATGTAATGGAGAATTAAATTCTGCAGGGCCACTTTGGATAGGACAGTTATTTGATAAAAAATTTGTAAACAGTATGTTAAATGAAATTCCAAAATTTATAGTGGATAAAAAATGTGTAGGAATTTTAGAAAAATCTGTTTCAGAAGCTGAAATGCCTGCTACATATTATACTCTAGATAAAATTGCTTCTAAAATTAAGGGAGCGCCGATAAAAATGAAAAATGCCATCAAAATACTTCAAGATGCCGGCTATTTGGCTAGTCCAACTTCACTAAATCCTACAGGATTCAGAACCAATTGTACAATAGATGAAGTTGTAAAGTTATTCGAAAACTAATTACTGTATCCTAGACACGTACAATACAATTCACTGCTTGGTTTTCTGCTAGCCTTTGGTTTTGTGAGTTTAGATTTAGAAAATTTTTTTTTCATGAATTGATAAAATTCATTCGAATATTCACCGTCAAAAACTTTGAAAAGTGCATTTCCTTTTTTTTCTAAAACTTTCTCCATAATTTTTTCTGCCGCATAATTCAATGAGATTTGTCTTGAATGATCTATAGCCCAATTTCCAGTTACTTGAGGGGAAAGATCACATATTACAGCATTTACTTTTTTCCCAAAAAAGGAAAAAACTTCTTCTGCTATATAATCACTATCAACACTTGCTTTTAGTATGTGCACTCCTGGAATTTCTTCTACAAATGATGTGTCTACTCCCATCACTTTTCCTTTATTCCCAACAAGTTTTGTTGCAACCTGTGTCCAACCACCTGGTGCACATCCTAAATCTAAAACAAAATAACCTGGTCCAATTATTCGATAAGATTTGTTGAGTTCTTTTAGTTTGTAAGAAGATCTGCTTCTATAACCTTCTTCATGGGCTAATTTTCTATAATGATCTTTCCTTGCATCTATTAATTTCATTTTTAATTACTATGCTTACTTTCTATATGAACCCAATCTTCAATATATTGACAGGTTTTTGGACTAATTTCACCTTCAATTGAACATTGTGCTTCTACTGGACATATCAAACATGG
>JASMGS010000012.1 GCA_030751155.1 Candidatus Nitrosopelagicus sp. | reverse complement strand
TTTTTTAAAATAATATCAGATCCAGTTTCTATTCCAAGATATAACATATTCAAACCAGATTCACGCATTTTTTTCAATTCTTCTGGAGTCTTTTTGAGCAAGTTCATAGGCATTGCATAACAAGACACTCTTTCTAGTTTCAGAAAATTTTTGTAAAGATATTCAACAATCTTAACCATGTAGTCAGTTGATAAATTCAGTGCATCTCCATCTGCCAGAAAAATTCTAGTTGTATCGGGAAGATGCTTTGCCATCAAATCAATTTCTGCTTTGATCTCATCCCATGATCTTTCCGAATATTCTTTGTTTCTATACATATCACAAAACGAGCATTGGTTAAATGAGCAACCTAAAGTTACCTGAAAAATTAATGACTTTGCTTCAGATGGTGGTCGGTAGACTGGTTGAGCATAATCTAACATCATCCTTTCATCACATTGATTCTAATTTATGATTTTTCACTAAAAACACTATAAATCACTGAATTAAAAAAAAATATGAAACCAAAATACAAGGAATATCTCAAACTAAATAAAAATATTCTAATTGGATTTGCAGCCTCAATAGCAATATCTGCCATAGCGGCAGATTATTTTTCTAGTCAGGAAGATTATCTGAACACCAGTTTGACCTTAATTGTAGATTATACGGTATTCTTCTCGACATTTGGTGGGTTATTTTATCTTGATAATAGGAAAAAATATGTTTTAGAAAATGGCCAAACCGATAAATCATTATTAAAATCGGATCTCGTCAAAATCATCTCATCATTAGGTATTAGCGAGGTTGTTTATACCGTTGCAAGATGGAGCCTGCAGTATTACTTACTTTTGTTAAATTATGAACCATACATGGCATCAATAATCTCACAAATGATTTCTACTGTGATCTATATGTTTACCATAAATTTGATAATCAAACTAACAAAATTATTCAAAAACGATTCAGTCTAAATTAATTTTTGATTTTTTTAATAGTTTTGCAAATTTGTCTGGAGTTTTTACCGCAGAATCTCGAAGAGATTCATAGTATGAATCAAGTTTTTTGTATAGGCGTTTTGGTTTTCTTGGTTTTTCATTACTGATAGCATATAATGCTAATATGGGAAATGCAATAGTTGCATCTGCATAGACGGTGATTAAATCTTCATGCGAGTCTTGTACCTTTCCCCAACTTTTTCCTTCTTCAAGTGTTGCGCCAGACAATCCGCCTGTGTCAGGTCTAGCATCTGTTATCTGTATGATATAATCTTGTCCACCATGATCCTTTCTCAAAATTTGATCTAGAAGTGGACCAGTTTGTTGTGCTGTATTTTTTGGTACACCGCCTCCTAATTCTAAAATACCAGATTTCTTGGCATTGTAAACAATTCCCGCCTGCTCAATTATTTCTCTTACAAAATCTAGATTGTATGTTTTATTCTTTAAACGATGAATTGCAAGATTTAATGCTAATGATGAATCCTTCAGGGTTGAAACATATACTGGCACATCAAGTTCGTACGCAGTAGTGACGAAACTTCTTTCTGGATATTTTGCCTTTTTTTTGCTGATGTTTCCTAAAACATTACAAAATTCTGCAGTTGTGAATGGTTTATCCATAATTTTATTCTGAAAGATTTTCTGAATTACCTGATCTTCCATTTCTAATGTTTCATAAAATTTTACGTATACATCACGAATACGTACAATTTCCTTATCATACAAAATATTGTCGTCTACATTAGAATATCCTTGCTTGACAGGAAGACCCCATGCAAAGTGATCCTCATGATATACATTCGCACCAGTGGTAACAATCCAATCTACAAATCCTTTTTCTAGTAATGTTTTGATTATTCCACCAAATCCAACAGGTGTCAGTGCTCCTGCAACAGTAAGACAGATTGTTGCATTCTCATGAATCATTTTTGAATATAGTTTTGCAGCCTCACCCAACCGTCTTCCATTGAAACCTGAATTTGCATAAATTTCAACTAATTCCTTGATATTCATTTTTGAATTGAGTTTGATATGTGGAATATCTTTACCCTTAAAATTATGATGATCCATATTTGAAAAATATCAATCACTGATTTTTAATGTTTTATTGAATTTTCACTTCTCTAGTTTTTCTAAAAGTGCTTTATACATGAAAGGGAACACTGTAGTAATTTCTGCGTGTATTGTAGTTTCCTTTGCATGCTTGGTTACTTTTCCCCATGATATTGCTTCTCTAACTAATGCACCGCTTAGACTACCATCAAACTCTTGTGCGGTAGTTACATAGACTGCGTAATCCAATCCTTCACGGTACTGATTCCACCATAACGTATGGTGTTTTGGAACTCCACCTCCAAGCATTAATGCCCCGGATTTTTTTGCTTTGAATACCAGTCCTGATAAAAAATTTGCATCCTCAATCAAATCTAATTTAAAATCTGGATGTTTTTGCGCAAACATCCATACTTGACTTCCTACAGCACCATCCATTATTCCAGGGACTATGACAGAGATATTATTTTTATAAGCCCAGTAAAGAAATGAATCTTCACCCATTGATTTTCCCAATTCACGATTAATATCTGCAGTAGAAAATTCCTTTTTTCCAGCGTTGTAAGCTTGTTCTAGAATATTTTGAACTTTTTCCTCTATTAATGGACCATAATTTTCCATTGGCACTAATACATTACCTAGTCTGTGAATATTTTGATCTGCAAGCTCCTTATCGTCCATTGTAAAAGAACCCTCTTTGTATTCCGCAAAATGTCTTGCAATATCATGATCAAGTGCACCGCAAGTTGTTATCACAACATCACACCATTTTTTTTTGATCATATCGCGTAGAATTCCTCTAAAACCTGTAGAAACAATTGCGCCGATAAACGACAAAAATTTTAAACAATTTTCATCCTGAATCATATCAGTAAGAATTTCTACACCATCTGCAACATTTCGTGATTCAAAACCCCCTGATTGTCCTAACTCATTGAAAATATCATGCATAGTGGATTCGTTAGAAATTTTAATATCTTTTACTGTCTTTCCAGGTTTGATCATTATACATAAAATTTGAATATGCTATAGATATTCTTATGCATAAAAACATGAGTTACAATAAATTTAATAAGAAAATTTGTAGCCTATTCAAAGATGATAACCAATATCTATGTAGACGGATCAGGTGGAGCAAAATCAGGTTATGGTTTCTTTGTAAAGGAAACGGGTGAATCATTCTTTGAGGAAAAACCTGGAATAACAAACAATCAGGCAGAATACCTAGCAATAATTTCTGCATTAAAAAAATATGAAAAACTTAACGGTGAAATAATTATTTACAGTGATTCAAAAAATACAGTCAATCAACTTAATCATACTTTTGCAATAAATAATGAACAATTACGCTCTTTGGCTCGTGATGCATGGTCTTTGATATCAAAATTTTCAAACCTCAAAATTATATGGATTCCACGAGGAGAAAATTTAGCGGGAAAAATGTTAGGCAGTTAGATAATCATGAATAACTTTATTATAGAAAATTAGTGAATTCATTGCTGTGTCTGAATCAGTTTTTCTTTCTCCAAAATCTATAGCTGTAATTGGTGCATCTGACAAAGAAGGTAGTGTTGGTCGTGCAATTACGTCTAATATTATGAAGGGTTACAAGGGAATTGTCTATCCTATTAGCCCAACTAGAGAGACAGTGTTTGATCAAAAAGCATACAAAAGTGTTATGGATGTTCCTGAATCGATTGATCTTGCAGTTGTAATCACAAAGAATACCATAGTACCAATAGTTCTTGAGGAGTGTGGAAAAAAAGGAATCAAGGGTGCAATTGTAATCACAGCTGGTTTTAAAGAAGTGGATGAGGAAGGCAAAAAACTAGAACAAAAATTAAAGGATATTGCTGCTAAATATAATGTAAAAGTTATTGGTCCAAATTGTTTGGGTGTAATGAACTTAGAACCAACAACTATGATGAATTCTACTTTTCTTAAAATAACTCCAAAATCTGGTCAAATTGCACTTGTGTCACAGAGCGGTGCAATTTGTGCTGCACTTGTTGAAGATGCAAGTGCACAAGGAATTGGATTTTCAGCTGTTGTAAGTATGGGCAACAAAGCTGACATGACTGAGATAGATATATTGAAAATGTTAGCTGATCATGAACAGACAAAAGTTATTGTGATGTATCTTGAGGATATGGGGAATGGCCAAGAATTTCTCAAAGTATGTAAACAAATCACAAAAAATAACAAAGTCAAAAAACCAATTTTGGTATTGAAATCAGGAAGAAGTCCTGAGGGTGCGAAGGCAGCAATGTCGCACACAGGTGCTTTGATGGGTTCAGATGAGATCTATGATGCGGTACTCAAACAATCAGGAGCTATTAGAGTTGATACTATGGAAGAACTGTTTGATTATGCAACAGCATTTTCTAAACAACCTCTTCCTACAGAAGGTGATCTTGTAATTGTTTCAAATGCTGGTGGTCCAGCAATCATTTCAACTGATTCATGTTCAAAACTTGGAATCAAAATGGCAAAGATTGAAGAGATTAGACCAAAAATAGATGCAGTTATTCCACCTTGGGGTAGTTCAAGGAACCCAGTTGACATAGTTGGTGATGCAGATTATAATAGATTTGAAAATGTTCTGAACGAAGTTCTTCAACACAATAATGTTGGGTCTGTAATTTCAATGTGTACACCTTCTGCAACATTGGATTATGATAAACTGGCAGAAGTGATTGTAAAAATGTCAAAAAAATACAAGAAAACAATGCTAGCAAGTTTGATGGGTTTGGATGAAGGAATCACAAATAGGGAAATTCTTGCCAATGGCGATGTTCCGTATTATACCTATGCGGAAGGTTCTATTCGTGCACTTAAGGCAATGCTTCGATTTGTTGAATGGACAAAAACTCCAGAAGGAAAGATAACAAAATTTGAAGTTGATATTCAAAGAGCCAAACAAGTATTTGATAAGGTAAAAGCAGAGGGAAGAACAAACCTACTTGAAGAAGAAGGCCTTGAAATTTTAGGAGCATATGGATTTCCTCTCCCAAAAAGTATTCTTGCAAGGACTGAGGATGAAGCTGTTGAAGCTGCAAATAAGATTGGATATTCTGTAGTTATGAAGATTGCCTCACCACAAATAGTACACAAATCAGATGCAGGTGGTGTTAAAGTCAATCTTACAAATGATGATGAAGTTCGTAATGCATTCAAAGAAATTGTTGAGAATGCCAAAAAATATGATAGTGATGCTGAAATCAAGGGAGTCTTAATTGTAGAGATGGTTAAAGGTGGTAAAGAAATGATCATAGGTTCCAAGCTTGAGCCTGGTTTTGGTCCGGTTATTATGCTGGGTATGGGTGGAATTTATGTTGAAATTTTAAAAGATGTTACTTTCAGACTTGCACCATTAACTGATCAAGAGTCAAACGATATGATTATGTCCATTAAGACAAAGAAGCTCTTGGATGGAGTAAGAGGAGAAAAACCATCTGACGTAGAGAAATTATCTGAATGCATTCAACGATTATCCCAACTTGTCACTGACTTTAGTGAAATTAAAGAACTTGATATGAATCCCGTGTTGGTCATGGAAAAAAATAATGGCTGTAAAATATTGGATGTAAGAATTGGTATCTAAATTAGCTAAAGCTATGGCTAATCTATTTCTAGAATTTTTATAAGAGAATATTGTAGTAGTAACATGCAAAAAACAATCAGACCCATAAGAACTGGCGAAGAATATATTGAAAGCCTGAGAGGTCGTGATCTTACAATTTACTTGTTTGGTGAACTTATCAAAGAACCTGTTGATCATCCAATTATCCGTCCTTCAATTAATGCAGTTGCTAAAACTTATGATCTTGCTGTGGAAGAAGAAGATCTTGCATCAGTAAAATCTTCTATCACAGGAGAACAGGTAAATAGATTCTTGCATATTGCAGAAAGTGCACAAGATGTAGTTAAACAAAACAAGATGCAGAGAAAGTTAGGACAGCTTACTGGTACATGTTTCCAACGTTGTGTTGGTATGGACGCATTAAACTCACTTCATTCTACTACATTTGAGATTGACGAAAAACATGGAACGGACTATCATAAAAAACTGTTAGAGTTTATCAAAATGGTTCAACATGAAAATCTGGTGATTGGAGGTGCAATGACTGATGTCAAGGGTGACAGAAGTATGGGACCATCTGACCAAGAAGATCCTGATCTATTTCTTCGTATAGTTGAAAGAAACGATAAAGGTGTTTACGTATCTGGAGCCAAGGCTCATCAGACTGGTTGTATTAACTCTCATTGGATGCTTGTTATGCCAACTATGAGATTAACTGAAAACGATAAAGATTATGCAGTTGTAGGAGCAATTCCAGTAGATGCACCAGGAATAACTTACATCTATGGTAGACAATCTTGCGATACAAGAAGTATGGAACCTGGTGATATTGATCAAGGTAACTCAGAATATGGTGGTCAAGAGGCGATGGTAATTTTTGATAAAGCTTTCATTCCAAACGAAATGATCTTCATGGATGGAGAGTATGAATTTGCTTCAATGTTGGTTGAGAGGTTTACTTGTTATCATAGAAGAAGCTATGTTTGTAAGACTGGTTTAGGTGATGTCCTGATTGGTGCTGCAGCAACTATAGCAGATTATAATGGTGTGCCTAAAGTTTCCCATATTAAAGATAAATTAATTGAGATGACTCATCTAAACGAATCAATCTATGGTACAGGAATTGCATCTTCGTATCAATCTCAAAAGATGAAGTCTGGCGTTTGGCAAAATGACGATATGCTAGCAAACGTATGCAAACACAACGTTACACGCTTTCCTTATCAAATAAGCAGATTTGCTCAAGATATTGCTGGTGGATTAATGGTTACATTACCATCGGAAGCAGAGCTCAGAAACCCAATAACTGGACCATTACTTGAAAAATATCTCAAAGGAAGAAAAGGTGTTGATGTTGAAAGTAGGATGAGAATTTTACGTCTAATTGAAAATATGACTATGGGCAGAAACGCAGTTGGTTATCTTACAGAATCAATGCATGGAGCAGGTTCTCCACAAGCACAAAGAATTCAGATTGCTCGCCAGATGCAACTTGGTTATAAAAAACGACTTGCAAAAAATCTAGCAAAAATTCAAGATGATGGTGAGGAAACTCTTGAGAATGCAGATTATTTTAAACGAGTTTTTAAACTAGATAATTCCAAAGAATAAGATCATTCTTTCTCTTCTTCTGATTTCTGTTCCTTATCACGGAAAAATTCTGGTATATCATCTATTGATTTAGTATCTTCTTTACTAATTCCATCGGTAGATTTTCCATCATTAGCTAGAAAATCATCAGAGCTATACTCTTTATCATTTAAGAAATAATCTATTTTTTCGTCTGATTTGGATTCATCGGTATCATTTATTATCAGATCCTTTTTGTTGTATTTTTTTGCTATTTCTCTAATTGTTATTATTCCAATAATTACAGCTATTATGATGTAATTTATTGGAGGCTGTAAAATTTTTGTTATATAACCAACTTGTGGAATAACATGAACCACGGTTCCAACATACTCTTGCTCAGTTATTGGGAAGTCTGTACCAGGAATAGATGCCTGATTATTGTCACCTTTTGTTCTCAATGTTTTTGGGTCATCATCAACTACTGCTACCACTCTATGTACAATGACTTTGTCATGGTCTTTCGGTCTATCAAATACAATAATATCTCCAACTTTGACGTCTTCAAATGGTGTATGTCCAGTGATTACTATAATATCATACATTGCTAATTGTGGATACATACTTCCACTAGATACAACATAAAATGGATTTACGGCACCAAAATAAGCCTGTAAACCAATCCATATTACTGCCACACAAATAGCCACAATTATGATATCCTTTACTATACTTTTGATTGAAGATGATCCCAAGTTACGTTTTTTCCTTCATGATGATTAGATAAATCTTATTGTGCTTACTATACTTTCGATCCACAATTTTCACAAAACTTAGCATCTGATTTGTTATCAAAATTACAGTTTGAACAGCTCAATCCGTCCGGAGCTGGAATATTTTCTCTCTCAGTTACAGTATTTCCGAGTAATACAATCTCACCAATTTTTTTAATTTTTTGCCAATCAACACTTTTGTCATTTCCATAATTATCTGTCATAACTAAAACTACTTCATTTTTGGAATTGACACCCACTTGTTTAGCAACCCCAATCTGCTTAGCATTTTCATCAAATACTATTTTTCCGGTGATTGCACTAAATGTCGAATCTATATCACCTGATTCAACATCAGTTTCTAAAGACTTGTCTACATTTTCGAATTGCTCATTATTTTCACTAATAATTTCATTCATTATACTTTCTGAATCTTCTTGAGTATCATTGTTTAATTCCTGGAAAATTTCTGCATTCACTTCAGTTGGCTTTGCATTACCGATGTCACTTGATTCATCCGATTTTTGAAATTCTCTATACTCAGCAATAGGTGAATCACATTCAATGCAAAGATATTGACCTCGTTCAACAAGAATCAAATTGTCAGCTACTTGCTCGTTAGGATGTTCATATTCAATTTTTGGACTGCCGTCATATTCTTTGTCACATATATTGCAAGAATATTTTTTAATTGTATATTCATCCAGTCTACCTATAGGTGCCAAAAAGAGATCTGGACCACCAAGGTTTCCTTTTCTTTGCTGTTCATCGGAAACTTGAGCCATCACATATCCTCCTGAACCTCTTAACTTTTTTATTCGTAAATCTGAGCTCATAGGTGTTCATATCTAAAATCTCATTTAAATATATTCTATGAACTCATAATTCAGCTGAACATTTAAGTGGCGATTTTTTTTAGGGTCAATATGGCTGTGGTTCACGTTTCAGATACGAAAACTTGGGAAACAGATGTTATAGGTTCATCAACACCTGTTTTTGTTGATTTTTGGGCTGAATGGTGTGGTCCATGTAGAATGGTTGGACCTGTTGTAGAAGAACTGTCTGGTGATTATGATGGCACAGTTAAATTTGTCAAAGTGAATGTTGATGAGGCTAATGAATTGGCGTCAAAATACAATGTTTTCAGCATACCCACTTTAATGATATTCAATAATGGTCAAGTCGTTGCTCAACAAGTAGGTGCTGCTTCTAAGGAAACCTACAAAACAATGATTGATAAGGCACTGGAATAATTTAGCCTCAATTATTTTTTGATAGAACCTAAAGTAATTATAATTGTAAAATGTGATTAAAATTTATGTCACTAGGAGAAGTTGATACATTAAACCTTTTGACTGATAAATTAAACAACTTATTCGAAGAATCTCAAGGTTACTACGAATCATTTCTTGACACTAACAATATGTACAAGGAAGGAAAATTGACGGAAAGGGAATTTTTTCAGAAACTGGGTGATTATGTTGTTGCATATTCCGCATTGGAATTTTTATCAATCAAAGTGATCTTTGAAATTAAAAAAGCCGTTGATAAAATTTCTGGCGGTACATCATTGGGTGGAACACAATCTCCAGGTTTGATGCCAGGAATGGGTACGCCAGGAATGATGCCAGGTGGTATGACAACTCCACCAGGACCACGTTCTGGAACTGCAGACAATCCTGTTGGTGGTCCAGCATCTGTAATATCTGCTGCAACCGCTTTCGATAATGCAGGGACACTACCAACACCTGATCCATCACTGGTTTCAAAACCATCAAACGCTGCAAAGTGTTCCTCATGTGGTTCTGATTTGCGACCAAATGCAAAGTTCTGCACAAACTGCGGAAATAAAATTTAATCTTTAATTTTTACTATTCTTGACCTGCACCACATTCAGTACAAAATCTTGCTGAGGCAGAAATTTTTTCACCACATTCTGAACAAAATTTTGTTTGACTACCAGAATCAGTATTTGTACTATCATAAAGTCCAGATTTTAACACAGCGCCAGATGGTTCATAACTATCATCGTCTATAACTTGAGTTGGCGCAAAGTCTTTTTCTTCTATGTAGGTCATTAATCTAGGCATTGTTTCTTCTTTATTATTTGGATCAGGGACAATATCTCCAAGCCAAAATGAAAATCGTTTGAGGGTCAAATCAGGAGTAGAAAATGTTAAGGTATGAGCTGCCATATAATCTTCTGCAGCCTGTTTTCCATTGAAAACTTTCATTACACATTTTTCTATGATTTATCTATAATAGTTTATAGATGGACTGGGAGGGAATTGAACCCTCGACATCCGCGTTGCGAACGCGGCATTATACCACTAAACCACCAGCCCTGTAATATTCATCATAAAATCAGTTTTTATTCATTTGCTCAAGTAAAAATACTAGAATTTTGCAATAGAATTAGATGACGTATGATACATTGATCGTAGGCTCGCATATTATCACACCTATTGGAATAATTGATAAAAATATGATTTTGGATGAAGGAAAAATTGTAAAGTTAACAAATGAAACACCATCATGCGATCATAGAATTAATGCTGAGGGATTAGTATCCATTCCTGGTGTTATAGACCCGCACGTGCACTATGGAGTTTACTCTCCAATAGAACAGGCTGCACAATCTGAATCACATGCTGCTGCAATCGGTGGTGTAACCACCATGATGAGAATGCTCCGATTAGGTGACTCTTATGAAAAATCATTATCAGATCAACTGACATCCAGTTCAAATTCTCATTATGTGGACTATGCTATTCATGCATCAATTTTTACTTTAAACCAAGTAAATGAAATGCGGTTTTGTGTAGAAAGTGGAGTTACCTCTTTCAAACTGTACATGAATCTAGGAGGAGAAGTTGGACATGTGTATATGGATATGAAACCTGGGGAGAATGTCTTACGAGAAGAATGTGTAGAAGTAAACTCTGAAATAATTACTAAAGTTGTACAAAATGCAGCCTCACTTGGATGTCCTGTTTTAGTTCACGCAGAGGATTACGAACAATGCGGATGCGGAATAAAAAAGTCTAAAGAAAAAAATCTTGACGGACTTTCTGCATGGTCTAAAAGCAGACCTTCTGAATCAGAATCACATTCAATCAAAACAATTTCAAAACTTGCTAGAGATTTCAATTGTGTTTTATATTTTGCACACATAGGCTCTCGTACTGCCTTGCAACAAATTAATGAAGAAAGAAAAAATGGAACAAAAATATTTACTGAAACATGTCCTCATTATTTGACACTATCTTATGAAAAACAAGAAGGATATCTTGCCAAAGTAATGCCACCCATAAGAAGTGATGATGATGTTTTAGCTGTATGGAATGCAATTAATGAAAATAAAGTTGATACGATTGGAACAGATCACGTTGCAAATCAATTAAAGCTGAAACTAGATGGAGATACTATTTGGGATGCATTAGCAGGGTTTCCAGGTATTGGAACATCTTTACCATTGTTACTCAGTGAGGGCGTAAACAAAAATAGAATTACATTACAACAGTTGGTAAATATTACTAGTACGAACACCGCCAAAATATTTGGAATGCATCCTACAAAAGGTTCATTTGAGCCTGATTCAGATGCAGATATCACCTTAATTGATCTAAATAAAGAGCAAAAAGTTACAAATGATCTATTTGGTGGATTTTCTGATTATCTAATCTATGAAGATTGGAAATTGAAGGGTTGGCCAGTAAAAACTATTGTTCGTGGACAAACAGTGTCTGAAGATTTCCAAGTTGTCGGTAAATGTGGTTATGGTAAATTAGTGCCTAGAAAAAATAATTCTATTTGATCACATCAAAGCGTCCATCTTTTAATGCCTTGTAAATGATGTCTGGTTTTCTGGTGAAAATACCTACCTCTAAAACTCCAGGTATGCTTTGAATTTTTTCCTGCAATGCTTTTGGTTTTTTTATTGTTTTAAAATCACAATCAAGAATTATATTTCCATTTTCTGTAACAAATGGATATCCCCTATCAAGTGTTCGAATGCTTGGTTTTCCACCAATTTTTAAAATATCTTTTGTTGCTGTATTTCTAGCCAAAGGATGAACTTCAACTGGCACATCTCTGTTGAAATTTGTTACAAATTTTGAATCATCAGCCATAATAACTACTTTCTTTGCGGCACTAATGAGAATATTTTCTCTTAGCAATGCACCACCGCCACCCTTTATCAAATTTTTTTGTTTATCAATTTGATCAGCTCCATCAAAAACAACATCGATTTGATCTTGGACAGTATCCATAAGATGAAGTTTTCCCTTTTCTGCTTCCAATTTAATTTGTAAAGAAGTTGGTATACATTTTACATGAATTTTATTTTTTTTTACATATGAGGATAGTGATTTTACAAATGCAGTTGCGGCTCTTCCACTACCTAATCCAATCACTTGGTTATTTTTTACAAATTTTAGTGCATCCTGAGATAATGCCTTAATGGCACTATCATATGTCAATTATTCTACCTCTACTTGATCTAGATTAGATAATGATTTTTCTATAGATGCTACTACTTTAGTAATATCATCTTCATCAAGTGATTCATCAACATCTTTTACCTGTTCCTTTGTGTTTCCGTTTGTGATAGGGGGTTTAATCTCAGTCTGTGGAGATTCTACTGCTTGGGAACTTGGAATAATTACTTCAGTTTCATTATTTTCAAATTTTGTTTGATTTGAATTACTATGTAACGTACAATGTCTATTTGTGAATTTTGGATTTGTACACTCTGGACGTTCACATACATTAGTTTCAGGTACTGCAATTTTAACCACATTTTCTAAATTTTTTACTACTGGAGTATCAGTACTATGTTGTATGGTTTTTGTTTCTAATTGTTTTTCTTTAAATTTAGTCAGAAAAAATTCTGGTATCTTTTTAGGTACTTCAGTCATAGTAATAACCTCAAGATCTTTTTGTGATTTTGAGTCTATTTTCATATTTGATGTATAGAGATTTAGATCTTCATTCTTTTTTGCTAAAATTTGAGAATCAACCTTCTTAGGTTTTTGAGTTGGTTTTTGGTTGGCCTTATACACATCTTCATTAGGTCTGGTGAATTTTGTTGTTAATTCTTGTAATCTTTTTTCTATTCTTGATAACTTTTGATCCATTTCTTTGTAGGATTGATCTTTTGATGATAAAACATCTGGCTCCTTTTTACTTTCTAAATTTTTAATTTTTTCATTTACTACCCTAAGTTGATATTGATATTTTGTCAAAAGTTTGTCTTGCTGTATTCTTGTTAATTGAGGGTCTTGTTGATATAATCTTGAAATAGATTTTGTAAGAATATCTCGTTCTATGACCAATGAATTAGATTCGTTTTTTATACTATAGTTAATTTCTTGCATCTAGGTGTACCATTTGATCCAAGAGTATTTTCTTATTTTGGAATCTGGGAATCCACAACTGGCACATGTGTGATGACGTTTATGATATGAATTTTTACCACAACGTCTGCATCTAATGTGTACATGTTTCCTAGTAAAACCACCCATGGATGTTGTACCTTTTACCATAGCATTTTCACCTTTAGGATGGTGGTGGAGATATCATTATGACATTATCTCCTCTCACAACTATGGTTCCAAGTTCTTTAGAATCGCCTTCAGAAGGGATCTCTTCTGATTGGTCGAGTAGCAGGTTCATGTGTTGGTCAAAACCTAGAAGGTTACCTCTTATGGTTTTTGAGCCTTTGAGCTTGATCAGTACTGTTTTGTTAATACTCTCATCCAATATTTTTACTGCCATATCAACGGACATATTTTACACTTATTGTGACTGATTACGAAGCCGTATATTAAACATTCACTGGTATAATTTCCAACCTTGTTCAGTAAGTCAAGATTGACACTCTTTTGCCAGATTTCTAACGATTTCAGTAAGGAATTTCTGTCCGTCCTTCTTTGTTGCACC
>JASMGS010000011.1 GCA_030751155.1 Candidatus Nitrosopelagicus sp. | reverse complement strand
ATGGGTCCACAGGGATTTGAACCCTGGATTTTCGCCGTGTAAGGGCGACGTCATAACCGAGCTAGACCATGGACCCAGCAAATTTCTTGCTAAAAACCATTTAAACTTTGAGAAGTTATTTTTTGGAATCAGAACCCGAGCGTATATTCCTAAAAACGGCAAAATTTCAAACTAACGAATAATAGTGTTGAATTTTCTATACTACATTATGAATTCAGTAGTAATCGCAAAGTTTGGCGGAAGCGTGATTGGGATTGATGGAGCCTCAATACCATTAATCATTGAGAGGATCAAATCACTGACTGGCAAATCCAAAGTAATTGCAGTTTTTTCTGCCCCTTTAACTGCAGTTGATGGAAACCGCAGATCACTGACAGATGTTGCGCTAGAACTTGGA
This sequence comes from Candidatus Nitrosopelagicus sp., assembly GCA_030751155.1. Taxonomy (GTDB): domain Archaea; phylum Thermoproteota; class Nitrososphaeria; order Nitrososphaerales; family Nitrosopumilaceae; genus Nitrosopelagicus. The sequence goes on along the minus strand of JASMGS010000011.1, from coordinate 5,250 downwards.
AAAATAGCTGAGGATGGAAGTGTTCCTGATTTAACTAGTATAAGAAAAACATACGAAAAAATTTCCGAGTTGGTGGATTCTAAATTTCAAAATGAATGTAAGATGATGATTGATGACTACTTGGAAAAAGTTAAGACCGAATTAGAAAAAGTGGTAAAAAATAAAGAGTTTGCAGATGAAACCCGTTCTAAAACACTGGCGTTTTCTGGGGAAATTATAATGTCGCAAATGATGGAATACATTCTAAAAAGCCACAGCATCAAATCACAATTTGTTGGACTGGAAGATTGGCCAATTATAACTGATAATAATATAGAATCTACAAATTTTCTTGTAAACGAATCAAGCAAAAATATTGAACATGTAGAAAAAATGCTTGAAAAAAATGATGTGATATCAATCGGTGGTTTCATAGGTCGTACCAAGGATGGAATAATAACAACATATGAAAGAGGTGGGTCAGATAGAACCGCTGCAGATTTGGGAATTTTATTGCACAAAAAATTTGATGTAAAAATTGATTTAGAGAAAGACAGATCAGTTGTTTCAGCAGATCCTAAAATTGTGAGTGATGGACTGACAGAAGTCAGTAGTTTATCATACAATGAAGCCAGATTAGCTGGAATGTTTGGAATGAATATTCTAGATCCGATTGCAATTAAAGAGATTTTGGAAAATGGTGCATCACTGCCAATAATTATAACAGACATAAAAAATCCTGACAAGTGCACAGAAGTTGCGAGGAAAATTTCTGCTGGAAATGGTCATCCAATAAAAATTGTTACTGGAAAAAAGAACTGTGCAATATTAAAAATAGAGGAGGAGACAGTAGGTGAATTATTAAAATCACTTGAAAATGAAAAAAGATACAGTGAGTTTGTAGAATTATCTCCATTCATCAAAGATGGAATAAAATTCGCTAGAATGTTATTCCTTGATGGTGATTATGTCAAACGAAACGAAAAATATGTTTTAGGATTTGATGCACTTGCAACAATCACATACAACAGAGGCGTGATAACATTGATTGGGGATGAAATGTGGAGAGTTCAACAAATTGTGTCTAAAACTAGCGCAAAAATAGGTGAGGATGGACTCAATATACTCAACATAGATGCGCAAGAGGAAACTTCAAGAATAATTATTGTGATTGAGGATTCTGCAGATAACATCAAAAAAGCTATTAATGCAGTTCATAGTGAACGGTCAAATATCAAATTCGTTTAGGCGTAATTATTTAAATTACCAAAATTGGATAGAGCAATATGAAAGAGACAGGTAAAATTTGGATGAATGGAAAGTTAATTCCATTCAAGGATGCTAAGGTTCATGTTCTTACTCATGCGTTACATTACTCAACAGCTGTTTTTGAAGGAATAAGATGTTATAATACACCTGATGGTTCTGCAATATTTCGACTTCCGGAACATGTTGATAGGTTTTTTAATTCTGCAAAAATGTATGGTATGAAAATGCGTTACTCAAAAAAACAAATCAGTAACGCAATAATCAAGACAGTAAAAACTAGTGGGCTTAAAGAATGCTACATCAGGCCATTAGCCTATTACGGCTATGGTACAATGGGGCTCACGCCTACATTGAACAAGGTTGATGTTTCCATTGCATGCTGGAAGTGGAAAATGGGTGAATCAAAGGCTGGAAAATTTTCAGGCGCAAAATGCAAAATTTCAAAGTGGATAAGAATTGATTCAAAGTCACAACCTATGCAATCTAAATCAGCAGCAAATTATTCAAACGCTGCTTTGGCACGTGTTGAAGCGTTAAAAAATGGATATGATGAAGCCATCATGCTAAACAATAAAGGAAATGTGGCGGAAGGTAGCGCAGAAAATATTTTTGTTGTAAAAAATGGAATAATAAAAACACCACCGCTGGATGCTGACATATTAAATGGAATTACAAGGGATAGTGTAATTCAATTAATAAAAAAAGAACATATGAAACTAGTTGAAAAAAATATCACAGTAAATGAACTGTTAAAGGCTGATGAAGTTTTTATGACTGGTACCGCCGCAGAAGTAAAATCTGTAACAAAAATTGATAAAAATGCTATAGGAAATGGTAGTATAGGAGAAATTACTAAGGAGTTACAAAAATCATTCATGAACATTGTGATGGGAAAAGACAAACGATTTGTTCGTTGGTTGACTTGTCTCTAGAACAAGTTTTTTACTGAATAATTAGTAAGAGATAATATGGAAATATCTTCTAGTTCTGCACAAGATGTTTGTTGGTTTTGTAAAAAAGGAAGGCATTCAGAATGTATGAAAGAGATGCCATTTGATGCTAAAACAGAAGGTCCTGATGATTGTACGTTTAACACGAAAATGGTTTCTTGCAAATGTATGCATGATGATAAAAAATGAAGTTAAGAAATTTCAAAGCCAAATTTTGATTTCATGTGTGAACCGCCAACAAACGGCGAAATCGCTGGATCTGCACCAATAATCAAAGGTACATCAGTTAATTCAACAGGATTTGAACTGTAAATAATAAATGGCTTAAAGCTGGCTATAGTAGGAACCTTATTTCCAAGTTGCTTCAAAATTCTTTCCTTGTGAAGTCTTGTAAGCTTGTCAATTATTTGAAGAGAAATATTTTTCTTTTTTTCCTCGTCTTGTAACATAGTAACTTTGCCCTTAAGCTGAAATCCTTTGAGCTTTTCCTTATCGAATGATGCAACGCTTATCCAATCACTATTCTGGAAATTTTCGAACGATTTATGCCTAAAAAGCTCAATCCAATAGATTACATCATCTGTAATTGTAAACGTAGTCCTTGGTGAAATATTGGGCATGTTATTCTCGTCAACTGACGAAACAACAATCATTTGTTGCTCTAGAAATATTTTTTTTACATGATGAGGAATTTTCAGCATCTAAGTCACTTCACCACTAACACTGGTATTTTGGATTTATGTATAACATAGTTTGAAACACTTCCCAAAAATATTCCCTTAAGTGTGCCTCTACCCCTTGCACCAATCACAATCATGCTAACCTTATTTCTTTTATTATGGGCAAATTTTACAATATCAAATGGTGGATCTCCACCAAGTATCTTACCGTTAAATGTTATTCCTTTTTTTGCACATTTTGATCTAGCATATGCAATTACCCTTTTTCCCACTTTGCCTACGGCCAAACCTATGGAACCTATCGGATGCAGGACATAAACTCCAGGCATATCCTTAACGTAAATTCCAATAATGGACGCCTTACATTGTCTCGCCAAAGATATTGCTTCATCCAAACCGCGATAAGAATTTCTAGAACCATCTAACGGTACAAGTATTTTTCTAATCATTCCACCTGAATCGATTTTTTCTTTTGTTTCGTGGGATTTACCTTTGGAAGAGTTATGCTTAAAATCCCATCAGAAAGTTTTGCCTTAACCTTTACAGACAAGACTTTGACGGGTAGGGGCAAAACTCTGTAATATGATAACTCTGTGCGTTCCTTTTTAAGAAAATTTTTTCTCTTGTTCTCACTTTCATCCTTATGCTCTGCTGATATCTCTATGGAGTTTTCAGAAATGTCTAGTTTGATGTCTTTTTTTGTGACTCCTGGCAGGTCCACTTTAACAAGCAGTTCTTTGCCAAGATCCTCAATATCACATGAAGTTGAAATAGTACGTGGAAAAAACAATGGCCTCGCATGGAAATGATTGAAAAACTTGTCAAAATCCATTCCAAAATTATCAGATAAAATGTCATTCAACGCTAGCGGCATATTCCAGAATTGTGTAGGCGCCTTAGATTTTCGTGAAAGGCTCTGTTTGTTATTAGCCATAGATAAAATATTACATTTTTACATAAAAACTGAAACGTGTTTTATCATTTTTGAAAATTAACAAGCAGGAATTTTACTGATCTATCTTGTTGATAAAAATTGGCGTGGCCCATTCAAACAAAACATCGTATAGGAGATTGCCTCCAACAACTTTCAAAGAAAGTTATCTGTTTTTCATGTTCTGCAGAGCCACTCTGCATTCAGATCATTTGCATACACTGAATATACTTTAATCATATTTAATGTAGAATCTTCACAATCATTTTTGAGAATTAGAGTAATTAACTTATTTTTTTATTTTATCTATGATGAATTAGTCAGATTATACATAAATCACTAATTGAAATTTTAGACTTAAAAAAAGAAGTTTAGAGACTCTCTTCTGAGGCCTCTTCTTTTGCTTCTGTTTCTTCGTTGTCATCAGCAAGATAGTTATCAAGCTTTTCAACGGTTTCACCAATCCAGCCAAATAGATATGGACGTTCTACTTCTGAATTTATTTTTGGCATGATATATTATCCATTATTTAACATATATTCAGCCAAGTCCTTTCTCATTTTTGAAAATAATGTATGGAAATTATCAAAACTGCGAAATAGTTCGCTAGTGCAAGTTTCAAACTACGAAGATTTTTTTCTTCTTTAAATTATATAGCATCCAAACCAGTAGCACCTGAGCAAATATCAAAAGCATCCACAATATCTGAGACAAATATCTTCCCGTCCCCTTTCAGTTTAGTACATGCAGCATTTGTTATGGCAGATTTCAACTTATCCACTTTAGAATCATCCGCAATCACTACAATAATCTCTCTCGAGTAGAATTGACCTATAAGTGGAGGATCAGCCGTTCCCTGGCCACGTGCATGGATGACAGTCATTCCACCCACACCAACTTTGCTGATTGCTTTGGTTACACTATTCACCTTGTCAAGCCTTACAACAATATCCAGGCGTTTCATGATTTCTAAACTACTTTACCAGAAGTACTGGAATTTTGGATTTGTGGACAACGTGGTTAGAAACACTGCCCAAAAATGACTCTTTTGCTGAAGATAATCCACGTGTTCCCATGATAATCATGTTTATCCCGTTTCTTACTTCTTGTCCAAACTTAACAATACCATGGCTTGGAGTACCAGCTAGGATTTTGCTTGTGAATGTAACATTGTTATCAGCACATCGTTTTTTTGCTGTGTTTAGGTAACGTTTTGCATCTTTTAGTAATGCCTGATTTATGAATCCCTGTCGTGGATTGGCAAGATTTCCAGGTACGTAGGATACATGGGCCCCAACTATACTTGCACCAGATAGTTTTGCCAAACCAATTGCGTGGTCTAAGCCACGGAAAGAATTGTTTGATCCATCAAGTGGCACTAGGATTTTTTTCAGATTTATTTTATTCATGGATATAATATACAATCTTTACATAAAAACAG
>JASMGS010000010.1 GCA_030751155.1 Candidatus Nitrosopelagicus sp. | reverse complement strand
TGATGAATCTATTGATGATAAAGCAAGTTGTGACATTGTTAATCTATAATCTTTTAATCTAACCGACTGAATTATCCATTTCTAGTTTAATGAGTCTGTTTAATTCTACTGCATATTCCATTGGAAGTTCCTTTGTAAATGGTTCCATGAACCCATTTACAATTAGAGATAATGCTTCCTCTTCTGAGAAACCACGGCTCATTAAATAGAAAATTTGTTCGTCACCAATCTTTCCCACAGTTGCTTCATGGGTAACTGTTGCATCTTCTTGATTAATCTCCATGTAAGGATATGTATCTGTCTTTGATGTATCATCTAATAACAATGCATCACATCTAACAGTAGATTTTACATTGGTTGCACCCTTTTTTACTTTCAACAATCCTCTATATGTAGAACGGCCATTTGCACGACTAACAGATTTTGATGTTATTTTTGACGTTGTATCAGGTGCTAAGTGAACCATCTTTGCTCCAGTATCTTGATGTTGGTTCTTTCCTGCAAATGCAATTGATAGAGTTTCGCCATATGCTTTTCTACCCATCAAATAAATTCCTGGATATTTCATGGTAAGTTTACTTCCGATGTTTCCATCAATCCATTCAACAGTGGCACCCTCATACGCATATGCACGCTTTGTTACTAGATTGTAAACATCATTGCTCCAGTTTTGTATTGTTGTATAACGTAACTTTGCATCCTTGTGTGCTACTAACTCAACCACAGCAGAATGCAGTGATTCTGAAGAATAAACTGGTGCAGTGCATCCTTCGATATAATGAACCTCAGAACCTTCATCAGCAATGATCAAAGTACGTTCAAACTGTCCAATATTTTCTGCATTAATTCTAAAGTATGCTTGTAATGGCATGTCAACTTTGACACCAGGAGGAATGTAGATGAATGAACCACCACTCCAAACAGCACTGTTCAAAGCTGCAAACTTGTTATCCTCTGGAGGGATTATTTTCCCAAAGTATTTCTTGAAAATTTCTGGGTGTTCTTTGAGAGCACTATCGGTGTCTAAGAATAAGACGCCTTGCTTTGCCAAATCATCTCTTAAATTATGATATACAACTTCTGATTCATATTGTGCGCCAACGCCTGCAAGAAACTTTTTCTCTGCTTCTGGGATTCCTAATTTGTCAAATGTGTTTTTAACATTTTCTGGAACGTCGTCCCAATTCTTCTCTGTCTTTTCTGATGCCTTTGCATAATAATAGATATTTTGTAAATCAATCTTGTTTAGATCACCACCCCATTGTGGCATTGGTTTTTTCATAAAAATCTCATATGATCTAAGTCTAAAATCAAGCATCCACTGTGGTTCATCTTTCATTTTACTGATTTCTTTCACGGTATCTTTTGTGAGACCCTTTTTACTGAGATGAACATACATTTCAGTAGAATCTTTGAAGTCATACTTGGAATAATCCATGTTAAGATTTTCAGTAGTCATATCAAAGATTTAGAAAATATGTTATAAAAAGACGTGGAATTTTAGGGAGAGCTAAATAGCTTCAGCTAATGAAAATGCTTTCCTAACTGCATCAAAAGCGCCTGAAACAGTATGAACATCTGCAATTACATTTTCTACATTGAATTTTTTTAATTCATCTGCAGTAAATGGTCCTATGGCAATGATTGATGTTTTATGTAACACATCAACAAGACCTGTCTGTTCATAATCCTTTGTCATGATTTCAACAAATGCTCTAACTGATGATGCGCTAGTAAAAATAATCCCATCAATTTTGTTTTGTGAAAAAAGTTCGCGGAATACGTTCCACTGTGACGTATCACGAAATGCACAAACATCGTACAGATACAATTCAGTTATATGCAAACCAATTTTTTCTAAAAGATCTTTCAAGAAAGGTGTAGATGCACCACTACGTGGCACAACTACTTTCTTATCAACTGCATTTAATTTTGTAAACACTTCACCTATGCCAACTGATGAATATCGTTTTGGCATATATGCAACTTTGATATTTTCTTTTTCTAAAACTATTTTTGTTTTGGGACCTACAGCAATCACAATGGTGTTTGCTACTGCCAATTGTAATTCTTCAAATTTTCCAATTTTTTTTGCAGTGTCAAATAGAAGTGACACTGCTTTTGAGCTCATAAATACTGAATAATCATAATTATCTTCTCTAAGTGCAGATAGGAATTCATCTACTATTTTTTCTCCCTTGCTTACTAACTCTATCGTTGGAAGCGGAAATGGATTTCCTTCTTCCCTTGTAATTAAATCAATAAATTCTTGTGAATCATCCTTTGAACGTGTAATTGCTATATTTTTCCCTTTAATCATTTTTTTCTCCAGCCAATAGTTTTTGAAAGACTAACCACCTTCCCTATTATAATTATTGATGGTGGTTTTATCTTTGATGTCTTAACCTTTTGTGTGATATTTGAAACTGTACCCGTAATCATTCTTTGCTTTGATGTAGTTCCATCCTGAATTACAGCGACGGGAGTTTTTTTGTCAATTCCTCCATCCGATAATTGTTTACAAATGATGCCGATACGAGAAAGACCCATCATGATGACTATTGTGTCAGTAGATTTTGCAAGTTTTTTCCATCTCACCGCATCTTTATTTTTTTCAAAATCTTCATGACCGGTTACAAATACTACGGATGATGCAAAATTTCTGTGTGTTAATGGTATTCCCGCATATGTTGCAGAGCCAATTCCAGATGTAATACCGGGAACAATCTCAAATTGTATCTTATGTTTTTTCAGATATTCTGCTTCCTCTCCTCCTCTACCAAATATTATTGGGTCACCTCCCTTTAATCGAACAATATTACGTTTTATTTTTGCATATTTTACCATGAGAGCATTTGTATCATTCTGATGCTTGAAATCATCACCTACTGCTCTTCCAACGTAAACAGCTTCTGCCTTTTTTGGAATCATTGAAAGTATTTTTTTACTGACAAGCCTGTCGTAAAGTACAACATCTGCCTTTTTGATCAGCTCAACTGCACGTAATGTAATAAGACTTGGATCACCAGGACCTGCGCCAACGAGAAATACTTTACCAGTCATTTTTTATTCCACTCTTCCAAGCTTTCTCTCCAATTAGAAGCAATCTCTGCAATACCACTTCTTTTGAGTTCTTCGCCAAGACTCTGTCCTAGATTTTTTGGGTTTTCTATGTCT
>JASMGS010000009.1 GCA_030751155.1 Candidatus Nitrosopelagicus sp. | reverse complement strand
ATTTGTGGCCAAGCAAATTCTGGATTAACATAATCCACAGTTATTGGTGAAATTCCTCCCCAATCATTTATTCCAACGTCAAGAAAGTCATTATAATTAGCAGGTGAGAGGTTTGGTGGAATTTGGATGTTCATTTCAGGTAAAATTATTCTTGCTATCGCCACTACTCTCTTGAAATATTGTAGAGGCGTAGATGGATGATATTTCATTTTTGTATCCTGTTTAGGCTCAAAATTTTGTAAAATCACTTCTTGAATGTTTGCAAATTTCCCGTGAATTGATTTGATTGTGAAAAGTGAGTCAATTATCTCATGTTCGTTCTCTCCAATTCCAACCAGAATTCCTGTGGTCATTGGTATTTTTAGTTCGCCCGCATTTTTTAAGATCTTAATCCTAGCCTTTGGATTTTTGCTAGGTGCACCATGATGTGCCATTCCTTTTTCTGAAAGCCTATGACTAGAGTTTTCTAACATCAAACCCATGCTAACATTTGTTTTTTTAAGATCATTCATTTCAGATTTATTGAGATTTCCAGCATTTGTATGTGGGAACAGTCCCTCATTCAATACTAATTCTGAACAATGAGCTAAATATTCACCAGTTGACGAAAATCCATTTTTTCTGAGCCATTTTGCAGCATCATCATACTTTTGTTCTGGACTTTCACCAGTAACGAGTAATGCCTCTATACATTTCAATTTCGCTGCCGATTCTGCTAATTTTTTCACATCATCAATATTCATCATTGAAAGTTTTGATTCACCTATCTCTGCCTTGTATGTACAGTAAGAACATGTATCCCTGCAAAGATTCACAATGTTGAAGAATGCCTTCTTAGAAAAAGACACAACTTTTCCCTTATGATGATTACGTAGATTACTAGCAATTTTGAAAATTTTTTCTGGATTATACTTTGAATGTGAAAATACTTCATATGCATCATTCTTTGTGATTTCCTTACCTTCCAAAACTTTGTTTAAAGGCTCAAAATCAAATTCTAATTTACTCATGGTAAAATGTTTAATGTATTAGTATTTATTTTTGATTTTATTATAAATCTGGTCTTACAATCAATGTCAAAATTATATCCATTTGTTCACCATTTCTGATTATACCCAAAATCATTTCATCTCCTACTGATTTTTCTTCTTGCAAATGAATCAAAATATCGCTGATTTTTCTTACCTCCTTGCCATCTACTGATATAATGATATCACCATCTTTTGGATATTCTTTATTATCGATCTTTTCAATTTCTGACACTCCTTTCAATCCAGCCATTTCCGCTGGGCTATCAGGTATGACAGTGACTATCAAAAATCCCTTTGAATGGTCCAGGTTACGTATTTTAGCTAGGTCTGGATTGATGTCTTGACCAGAAATACCAATCCATGGATGTGAGTATTTTCCTTCCGTGATCAAAACAGGAACCACTTTTGAAATTGTATTAGAAGGAACAGCAAATCCAATTCCAGCAGATTGACCAGTTCCGGATTGAATTGCGGTATTAATTCCCATTACTTTTCCGTTCATATTCAATAATGGACCGCCAGAATTTCCTGGGTTTATTGCTGCATCAGTTTGAATAACGTTGGGAATTGAAAATCCCGTATCATGTGAAGGAAGTAATCTACCTATTTGACTCACTATTCCTGAAGTCATTGATCCAGAAAGCCCAAATGGATTACCTATAGCAGCTACGGGCTCACCAACTTTTAGAGCGGAGGAATCTCCTATTTCTAGCGGATGTAGGTAATCTGGTTTTTCTTCAACATTGATCACTGCTATATCAGTGAATTTATCCATACCAACAATACTTGCATTATACTGACTACCATCCAGAAATGTTACAGTGATATTATCAGCGTTGTCGATAACATGAGCATTGGTTATAATATTACCAAAAAGATCAAACACAAAACCCGAACCCACACTATTTCCCCCTCTAAAGGAATTAATTTTCACTACATCAATTCTAACTACTCCTTCTTCAGATTTTTCAAACAATTCTATAAGACTAAGACTCTTTTCTACCGAAAGTATAGATTCATCACCAAGTTTTGTGGCGTCATGACCATTTGAAATAATCAGATCAGGGGTTGATACTTCTTGATTGGGAATAACAACAAATGTGAAAAATAATACTATAACAAATGCCCCAATCAATCCACTTACAATTGGTACAGACTTTGTCAAATGTATACACCATCAGGTTTTTGTCTATAAATCATACTATACATTAATAGATTTTTGAATTTGATCTTTCATATAATAAGTTCTACCTCTCCATGATACCGCATGTTTACTTGTAGCTTGAATCAGTCCAGCAAAAAAACCAGAAGCAACAATAAAACCACCTAAAGGTACAAACAATGAATATTTTATGTCTGAACCAATACCTTTCACTGCATCCAAAATTCCACCAATGTATATCAATATGGATGCAATGGCTGATATTACAAAAAGAATGACAGATGATATTTCTGAACCTGTAAAAATAATAGAGTATACAAATAATGTAAACGGAATAAATAGTAAAAATAAAACTGCAAAAGAACTTCCTATAGCAATTCTTGGATTTTGTAGATACAGCGGTATCATTAATCTTTTTAACGCATTCCATAACGTTGAGGAATCTCTAGCCCAAACTGCATCAATAAGATGTCGGCCATCAACCATTCTCATTTTAAAACCAGATTCTTTTACCTTTTTTCCTAACGCACCATCTTCAATAATCTCTCCTTTGACACCTTCATGTGTTCCAACTGAATCATATGTTGTTTTATTAATAATAAAGAAACTTCCAAAAAAATATCCTGTATTTTTTGTTGGGTCATTTACTCGTAATGCAGAAAATCTGGTGTGCAAGAATATAGAAATCATCGGCAAGGTGATCTTAGTAATTGGATCTAAGCATAACATTTTTGGAATTACTGTTAATGCATCAAGTTTCAGTGACAATAAATGCGATACAGCCAGTGAAATGACAGATGAGGCATGTTTTGTGTCAGAGTCGGTGAATAGTAACAAGTCACCAGTAGCTTTTTTGTATCCTTCCATACATGCCCAATTTTTCCCCATCCATTCTTCAGGTTTCATTTTTGCATCTACTGATACAACGTTAGGAAATTCTTTGGCATATTTTTTGATTATTTCTCCAGTAGAATCATCTGAGGAGTCATTAATGGCTATAATTTCATAATTAGGATAATCCTGATTTAACAACGAACTAAGGCATTTATCAATAAATTTTTCCTCATTTCTTGCAGGTAAAATTATTGAGACTTTGGGTTGGTCATGTTCAATTTTTTTAAATTTATCTAAAACAGGTGTTTTTTGGAAAGTAATAATCATGGATTTGATGAGTACAATCCACGCTGCTGACGTTCCAATTAATATTGCAATGAATACGTAATGGAAAATATCTAGTATTATGTCCATGAATTACTAACTCTCGGCTTCTAGTTTGATTAATTCAAGGGCTTGTTCAGTACCACCTTTGACATGTCTCTTTATCATACCTGTAAACATACCAGCTAGTCCTGTCATTTTGATATCCCATTCGACTTCAAGCCATAAACTATTTTCTTTGGCTTTTAGGTTTAATGTCTTTGAACCCTTAAGTATCCCGTCAGTAAATTCAGCATAAATTTTTTCTTTTGGGTATATTGTAATTTTTTGCATGCATTTAGAATCCCTAAACGCAATTATTATTTCTCTAATAACCACATTCCCATCTTTTGATATAGTCTTTGATTCCTTTGTACCCTTCCAAAATTTTGGCTCGTTATCAAGATCTGAGATTATATTCCAAACTTTTTCTATTGAAGCGTTAATATCAATAGACGAATTTATTATTGTCATATTATGTATATAACCACTTTAAATATTAGTCTTGATTTCGAAATTAATTTTAAAGTGTGGTATTTAATTAAACTATGACAATAACATATGAAGATTTTAAGAAATTAGATCTTAGAGTTGCAACCATTTTATCAATAGAAAAAATTCCTGGTAAAACAAGGATTCTCAAAGGCCAGATAGATCTTGGTGACGAAACACGAGATGTGATAGTTGGTGGCGCTGACTTTTTTGAACCCGAGGAATTATTGAATAAAACTGTCATTGTTGTTGCAAATTTAGAACCAAAAAAAATTGCAAATATTGAATCTGATTGCATGCTTTTGGCTGCTGATGTAGACGGTAAACCATTTTGGTTAACTGTAGATAGTAAAGTGCCACCTGGAACAGCCATTAAATAATTCTATTATTGCATTAATGATTATTCGTAATGCATTAAAGATTTTTCTTCAAGGAGTGAATGTAAATTATTAACAGAACGGTAAACATCAGGTTCTTTTTTTGCACCAGTACAAACTAGCTTCCCAGATGAAAATAACAGAATTACAGTTTTAGGATCAAGCATTCTATGGATAAGACCTGGAAACTGTTCTGGTTCATACATACTACGAGGTAGAGTTCTTGCTGCTTGTTCAAGATGAATTTTTCCACCTAAATTAATCGATGCAACAATGTTTTGAACTTCAACAACAGCCTGTTTTTTAACTTTGATTCCACCTTTTCGTAATTGCTCAACAACAGTTTTAACAGCTAGTTTTGACATTTTTTCAGATTTTGCACCTGTACATACCATTTTACCTGATGTAAAAATTAACGTAGCAGTTTTTGGTGTTTTCAGTCGAAAAACTAATCCTGGGAATTGATCAGGATGATACTCAACATCAGGGAAATTACGTGTTATTTCATTCAGATCCATTTTTTGGTCAACTGACGCAGAAGATACCACATTTTCTATACTTACTATGGGTTTGGTTTGTGGCATAGTTGTGTTTTTTTACATTCCATAATAAAAGCAATACTAATTCGATACTAATCATATGTGGTGAATTGACGAATAGTTTATGTTTATAGTATAATGATTTGCTATGTGGATTTTAGTAATTTTAGTATTGACGAATTTTTTGGAATGAGTGACGATTCAAACCCACTTATGATGTTAATTTGGATTATACCAATTATTCTTTTTGTATTTTATGGCCAGCGTATACAGTTGATCATCACTTCAAGTGATATCAAAAAAAAAATTACTGAGCTCGAACAATTTAGAAATGATTCTAGAAATTCTTTGGTTGAATATGTCAAAAAAAATCTTTCTCCAAAAGATGATGTATCTCAAAAAATTGATCGTTTCATAGAATACTTTACCATCATGCCAATTGATGTTGATCCTAATGGTATAATCCCAAAAATTGATCATTTTGTACGTTCACGTGAAGATGTTACTAGAAAACAGGTTAGATCTTTATTTACTGATATTGATATGATGGAGGTTACTAAAATTCAAAATCTCTTAGAGATTGCTACAACATTACAGCTTTTGCATAAGGTAGTTAGGCACTTATTTTTGACTGCAAAAAAGCAGAATAATTATCCTTTGATATTACCATTACAAATGATTTTACCAATGATTATGGAGCATGCATATGCACTAAATGATGCTGTACCAACTTTCAAACATGGTCAACCTATTGGTGATGGAATAGGTCCTTTGATAGTTGGAGGAATGATGCTATCTACAAAAAAACAAAATATAGAGATTGAAACTGTTTACAGCGAGTCAGAATTAGAAGGAAGAAAGATCATTTTACTAAAAGCTGAAGGACCATATGCAACTGTTGGTAGACCAGGAAAAGCTACGGAAAAATTAGTTGAAAAGTATAAACCAAATATGATGATAATGATCGATGCCTCACTAAAATTGGAGGGTGAAGAAACTGGCAGTACAGCACAGGGATTTGGTGCCGCTATTGGTGGAATTGGGACTGATAGGTTTATGATCGAAGAGATTGCGACTAAACAGAACATACCAATTTTTTCTATTATTATAAAACAATCAATTAATGACGCAATATCATTACTAAAAAAAGAAATTATTGATCAAGTAGATGACGTGAAAAATCAAATCCATGAAATGATTAATGATAATACAAATCCTAATGAAACTATACTCATTATAGGTGTAGGAAATACCATAGGAGTATCTCAATAATGACTCGTAAGATTAAGACAGTAATATCATATACTGTAGAACAATGTGATTCTTGTACAGAATTATCCAAGCGGAAGTTTTCATCAGGAGATTATATTTTTAAAATTGTTTCAAAATGCCCTTCATGTAATGGCGAAATAAGAATAACAAAAATTTTTGGAGAAACGATTACACCATAGTGGTAACATTCACACCGGTTGTAGTAGGAATGAATGTGTGTTCTGCTTGGGCTACAGGTTCACCATTTGCTTCAACAAGAATTGGATAAGAATGAACTGCCTTCTTTTTTTCTAAAAATTCTAGTAGTTTTCTTGCCTCCTTTTCTTCCCATTCCTTTAAAATCCATCGTAATGCAAATGGTAGCATGTTAAAGTTTGTCCATATGTATTCTAGTAACTTGTTAGCATCTTCATCTTTGGTTTTTTTTCGTGAGACTAGTGCAAATATGTTTTTTATTTTACCATTACGAACATATCCTAACCCTTCATGTGTTGTCACGAAAGGCTCACATGCAAATGCTTCATTCTCAGAAAAGGTGAATGAGCCAATTGTCCACGTATTTGGAACTGTTTTTCCTGCATGAATTGTATATTGATCTAATGAATGACCACTTAGATTTGCAATCGGTTTAAAACCTACGTCCGTTATGGTTTTTTGTATAGATCTACCAACATCCTTTGATTTTATACCACTTTTGATCATTGACATAGCACCTTGTAAAGCATTTTCTGCAGTTTGAACAAGTGTGTCATATTTTGGATTATAGTTGACTGTAACCGCAGTATCAGCAATGTATCCATTTATTTGTGCACCGAGATCAATTTTTACTAAATCTGTATCAGAGATTGTTTTTGGATCATTTGGTTCAGCAGTATAATGAGCTGCAATTTCATTTATACTTGTGTTCACTGGAAACGCACATTTAGCTCCCTTTTTGATAATTTCAGATTCAACATATTGACAGATTTCTTCAACAGTATGGCCAACCCAGTTTTTGTTACGAACATCTTCTCTTACTTCACCAGCAATTTTTCCTGCCTTTTCATAATATTCAATCTGCATACGCCACCTAATTTTGTATCATATTAAAATCATCCATGTAACATCGTATCAAAGCAAAATGCATGTGATACTGCTTAAATTGGGGCAATTTTGTATCTCACTGGGATTGTGGTCTAGCTTGGTATGATTCTGCGTTTGGGTCGCAGAGGTCGAGTGTTCGAATCACTCCAATCCCATTGATTTTTTATCATCATACAAAGTATGAAAGAAAAACATTAACTAAGCATACTCAAATTTTTGATATGAAAATAAATGTAATTATGTTAAAGCAGGATGATCCCAAAAAGTGTAGTGCGGCAAAACTTGTAAAATTTGGGCTTGTAAGTAATATTAGAAAAACATCTTCACGCACACTTGTTTTGAACCCATTTTCAAAGAAAATATTATTAAAATCAGACAAAAAACTTGTAAACTCTATAACTGGAATTGACTGTTCATGGAATCATTCGACGGATACATTTTCTAAATCATTTTCTGGAATATCAAGAAAACTTCCACCACTATTGGCAGGAAATCCTGTGAACTATGCTAAACTGAATAAATTAACCACAGTTGAAGCACTATCTGCAGCTCTATACATTTTAGGAGATTCTGAGACCATGACCTCACTCCTTGCTAAATTCAATTGGGGGCATACATTTTATACGCTAAACAAAAATCTCTTGGAAGATTATTCAAAAGCTAAATCAGAATCAGATATCCATAAAATTTGTGAGGAATATGGGCTATCATACTCATATCTATAACGTTTATTCGATATAATAAACAACTACAGATTTATTCTAGTGCAATACCAAATCGGTCGATAATGAAAATTGAAAATGAGTCTTCTGGGCTTGTTAGGAGCCTTTCACTTTCTCAGGCAGTAATGATTGGTGTTGCATCAATGATTGGTGGGGCAATATTTGTTCTAGTTGGACCTGGCATATCTGCAGCAGGACCTGCATTAATAATTGCATTTCTGCTTAATGGTGTGATTACTCTTTTTACTGCACTGACTTATGCTGAATTGGGATCCGCATTGCCTGCAACAGGTGGTGGTTACAAATGGGTAAGAGAAGGACTTCCTAGACCTAACTCTTATCTAAGTGGTTGGATGGCATGGTTTGCACATACTATAGCTGGTAGTTTATACGCAGTCGCATTTGGAACATTTTTGGGTCATCTCTTAACTTCTACTAAGATAATTGATGACTCATTTGGATTACCGCTTGAAAAAATTTTTGCTGTACTAGCCATCATATTATTTACTTTCGTTAATGTTAGAGGTTCTTCACATACTGGAAAAGTTGGCAGTGCTATTACATTTTCCCAGTTAGCAATTATTGGCATCTTAGTAGTAGGAGCCCTTGTAGCGATGACATTTGCAAATCCTACCTGGCCAGAAAACTTTCAAGACTTTTTTCCTAATGGTACAACCGGACTTATTTTAGCAATGGGTTTGACGTTTATTGCATTTGAGGGATATGAAATTATTGCACAAGCGGGTGATGAGATTAAAAGACCAAAGAAGAATATACCCAAAGCCATTCTGATTTCTTTAGGAATAGTAATTTCAGTTTATGTTTTATTCACGTTTGTTTTTATTGGAGGCTTAAACCCATCACTGGTTGATGAACCGGCTTGGCAATTTATTGGAAGTTTTGGTGAACTAGGAATAATAGAAACTGCTGAATATTATCTTCCATTCGGTGCTCTAATTGTGCTTGCGGGAGGATTTGTATCAACTTTAGCAGCGCTAAACGCAACAACATTTGCCGCTAGCCGTGTATCGTTCGCTATGGGCAGAAATCATGACCTTCCACCCATGTTTAAGAAACTACATACAAAATATAGAACTCCATACATTTCTACAATCTGTTCTGCTATAGTTATGATGATTCTTGCAGTCTCATTTGACCTAACAATGATTGCACTCGCAGCTAGTGTTATGTTTCTATTTTTATTTGCTCAAGTAAATGTAGCATGTATCACCATACGTCGGCTTTATTCAAAAAAGATAGCATATGGATTTAAGACACCTTTATTTCCTTTAATACCAGTCATAGGTTTTGCATTAGCTATCATCTTTTCTGTTTACTTGTTATTTTCTCAACCCCTTAGTTGGGTAATCGCAATTGTTTGGGTTGTAATTGGATTTTTAATTTATAAATTTTATACATCAAAGAAGGAAAAAGAATACAATGCACCACTTGTATTTAATCAAGCACCTGAAGAAAGAAAAGAGTATAGAGTTTTAGTAGTATTTGATAATAACACTGCTAGTAGATTGACAAAAATTGCTTCGGCAATTGCTAACCAACATAATGGCGAAATTTCATTTTTAGATATAATCAATGTACCAAAACCAACCCCATTATCGATGGCTGATAAATTTGATGAAGTAGGATTAGGTGTGTTTGATGATTTTAAAAAATCAATTTCTCATTCTATACGACATCGATATATGGTTAGACTTTGTCATGATCCTACTGAGGCTATCTTATCCACAGTTGAAGAGCAGTCAATCAATTTATTGATAGTTGATTTTTCATTTTTACGAAATAAAAGAAAAATTTTATCATTATCTACATGTGATATAATGGGAGTAAAATTACATAAAAATTTTGAGAAAGATATTTCAAATCTTATAGTTTCATATGATAAAGGACGTCATTCAAATTCTAGTCTTGAGATTGCACATTCTTTATCTAAAGAATATGAAAGTAAAATTAGAATTGTTCGTGGCATAACGCAGTCCCCAGAAGTTGAGATCGAGATTGTAAACAAAATCAATGAGTGTATGTTTGATCTTGATATCAAAAAAGTACAGTTTGAAAATGTTTACCCAAAAACAGATAACATGTTAGTATCATCTGAGCTTTTAGCAAATTTTGATCAAGATAAACACGGTATAGTATTTTTGGGTGCAGGAAATCAGGCTGATGCAGCTTTTAGTCCAAAAACCTTGTCATTAGCTAATAGATCAAAAAAGACAGTTATAATTTTACGTAATCATTTATTTTCAGAATTTCATACACGTTCAATTTGGAATCTGTTTGTGACTAGATTTAAGCAAAATAAACAAGTGTATCGTATTTATGTTGAAATTCTTCAATTATTTTACTCGATTAAATCCAATAAGGAAATTAAGAGATACTATGAAGACTATTTCGAATCAAAGTTTTGAGAAATATTCAAATTACTTGTATTTTTCATACAATTAGGTGCAAGCTAGTGAGCGATATCTGCTACGGCAGAGGAAACTCCTCCCTTCATACAGGAAATGTGATCTGGAGATAGATAATCAGAGATGGTTGGCAACAGTACAGAAAAAATCCCACCTGGAGCACGATGATGGTTTTGCCTGAGATTCCCAGAGACGGAATGAAAACCTGTCCCACATGAAGCAAAGCCAAACCGAACCCAAAGATCCTGTACTAGGTTCAGGTAGGCTGCAAAGCGAAATGTCGTTAAAACAGAAGGAGGGTTACGGCTAGCACGCACTTATTTTTCTGGTTTCCAACCTTTTGGTAACGCGCCTTTTGTACTTGGTGAGTCAGACTCTTTTTTTTCTTCAACTTGTGGTTTATCTTCTTCATAGAAATTTTTATGTTGAGCATAATCATCTAGTCCCTTTACTTGAGCTTCACCTCTAACTGTTTGATATCCACCAGCACTTGCACTTGTTGCAACACCAGTGAGTTGTGATGGGTCAATACCTGTTTGATGCATATGACCTTTTTCTTTTGACAGCTTTCTTCTACTCATCATCATCATTGCTACCCCACCAAGTGCTGCCATACCAGCCATACCATAAAGAATCATAGCTGGAAATTCTCCAGTTGATGTAGTAGCATAACCCTCTGGTGGTTCTGGGCTAACACCAAACACTTCTGAAGTTCCACTTATTTCCCTAGTGGCAAATCCAATTACAGAAATTAGTGCATTATCAGCTGATTCGAAAGTTTTTAGAGTGTATACTTTATCCATCGTAAATGTTGCTTCATAGACTTGTTCAACCTGTCTACCTTCTCTAAGATTACTTTCTCCCATAGTGTATGAAGAAATTACTTTACCTGCAAGCTCCTCTGCAAGTCCATGTTGTGATGCATCTGCTTGTATTCCAGTTGGATCAAACAAAAAGTGCCAGTTTCCAACCGGTTGATTTTTGACTCCATCCGCATTCATCAGTATTGTCTTAGTTAGAACATCAGCATCACCAGCAACTATTGCTGCAGCTAATTCTGGTTCAAACTTTTGAATAAATGAAATAGGCGTGTTAATTTCCAGAGTTCCATATTCTGCTGTATTAATAGCGACAGGTCCATTAGTACCAAAACCTCTCCAATCAACATCTATGATCGCTGGACTTCCAGGTGAGTAACTTCTAATCACAAACTTTTCAATTACCGGTAATAATTCAATTTTATAATCAATCGACATACTATTTTCCCTACCTGTCATTGTGGCAGTATAATGTACTGTCAAGTCTGTAATTTGTGCTTGACTATTTTTTGAAAGAATATACGAATTTAATTGTCCAATCAAGTTTTTTACACCAGCATTTGATGAATCAGCAGAAAATGATACAAACACATCTTTTCCTCTTAAATCATTAGCTAGTTCCCCACCTTCTGAATAATCAATAAAGATAGCCCTTTGGTATTTCATTGACGCTGTAGCAGTATCATTGTCAGGGTTAACCGTTACAGTAAGTTGTGCTGATGCTAGTACAGGTGTAATTGTTCCAATGATAAACATAGAAGCTATAATTGTTGTTAAAATAACTGATTTTGTGCGCACTTTGTTTTTTTTTCTCAAAAGGTAATAAACTTTGTTACAAAACCCTGTTCAAATTTTGATAGTGAAAAAGTAATATTGGTAAAGATGTTTGAGAAAACGTTCTGATAAAATGATAACTGTTCTTGCTGGTGGTACTGGGTCTGTAAAAATTGTTAGAGGGCTTGCTTCTCAAAGAAGTGATGTCCATGTAATTAGTAATGTTGGTGATAATTACTGGCTTTACGGATTATACATTTGCCCAGATATTGACATCATAATTTATGGGTTATCTGATTTGCTTGATCAGGATAAAGGTTGGGGACTCAAAAAAGATACATTTGGATTTTTACGACAGATGGAGATTTTTGGAGAGGAAACATGGTTTAGAATAGGTGATAGAGATACTGCAACACATCTTACACGAACTAATATGTTGAAAAATGGAAAAAGTTTGAGTGATATCACTAAATGGATGTGTGAAAAATTTGCAATTGAAACTAAAATAATTCCAGTCAGTGATCATTCGATAGAAACACGATTGATAACAGATAAGGGTGAAATGCATTTACAAGAATACTGGGTAAAATATAGAGGAAAGGATACGGTTAAAGGAATTGAATATATGGGTTCAGACAAGGCTCGTCCAAATCCGGAAGCGCTAAATTCTATTCATGACGCATCACTTGTTGTTATTGCACCAGGTAACCCATTAACTAGCATAGGTCCGATGATACAGCTGAAAGGAGTTCGTAAAGAATTGATTAAAAATAAACGTAAAGTGGTTGCAGTCAGTCCTATAGTTGGTGATAAAGCACTCAGTGGACCTGCTGGTAAATATATGGAAGCAGCAGGACTTGAAGTTTCAGCATATGGTATAGCAAAATTATATGCAGATATTTGTTCACATATAGTGATAGATACTAAGGATCGTATGCAAACAAAAAAGATAGAGGCATTAGGCATGCACGTTCATGAGACTAGTATAAAAATGACTAACAAAAAATCTGAAGATGCACTTGCATCTTATCTATTAAATCACATACATTAGATTGAAAACATCTGCAATAATACCAGTGAAAAGTTTTTCTAAAGCTAAAACAAGATTGAATTTACCTCAAATACAAAAAGAAGACCTTTGTATCAAAATGTTTGACGAAGTATTGAGAACTATCTCAAACTGTAAATCAATTGATAAAATTCTTGTAGTATCAAAAGATGAACAGGCTATGAAATTAAGTAAACAGTATAACACAATGCAGATTTTTGATCATGAAACAGGTGTTAATGATGCAATGGATTTAGCAAATCAATATCTAATTGATAAAAAATATGATTGCTCTATAATATTTCCACAAGATATACCAATAATGAAGCCTTCTGATATTGATAATATTTTCAGTTTTTTTAAATCTGATATGGGTGTGATAATTGTACCCTCTAGACAATTTAACGGTACTAATGCACTACTCCAATCTCCCGTAGGTATTATGAACACACAATATGATAGAGGGAGTTATCGGTATCAATTAGACGCTGCAAAGACTGCAACAAAAAACACATCGATTGCTTTGATTCGAAGAATAATGCTAGATATAGATGATTCATCTGATCTTTCATTGATGCTTAATCAAAATGAGAAACCAGACTTTTGTAAACAAATTATTAATCTCCAACAGTCTTAATCATTATTCCTTTTCTATAACACACCTTTTTTCCATGATGTAATTTGTTACAAGGATTATTATTGAAATTATTCCTGTAACAATCAATAATATCTCAATCATGCTCACAAAAGGATGGGTAAATGCATTTTCTATAGTAAATTGATTTAGATCAGCGACAAGATATCCATATGAGAAAATGAAGTAGTTTGTCGCCCAATGAATTATAATTGCAGGAGCAAATCCATATCTGAAATAAACCCAACCAATAATAATACCGCCAATAGATGCCTGTGCAAATTTTCCAGCACTCCACCCTTCACCAAAAATAATATGTGATGCACCAAAAACTATTCCAACAATAACTATTACGAACAATCCCTTTCTTTTTTCAACAATTTCAAGGTTTTGCCATGGTCTCCATAACGATTTAATAAAAAACTGGAATGAGAATCTATTTGAATACAATAGAAAAATTGGAATACCTATCAATACACCACGAAAAAGGAATTCCTCAATTAATGGTGCCAACGTTACATCAAAAAACTGTATTAGATCATTTGATGTTCCCAACTGTTCAGTAGAAATACCAAAAAATTCTTGAGCAAGTATTATGATTGTCGATGTTAATACTAGGATAGAAAACCATTTGATTATAGGAAACATGTAATTATCTTTGATTTCGTATTTGCCGTGGGAAATTATTGATTGTAATACTTGTATGAAATGTTTTTTTGGTCCAAGTATTGCTATAGTAAACAAAATCAGGTAGATTGACCATAATAGAATAAAACCATCACCAAGTTCAAATTTCATTGATGATTCGATTCCAATTTCAGATAGTATAGATTCTAAATTACTCATAGGATATTCATATGTTATATTATCATTGATCTCTGAATTGAAAACTACATATGCGCCTATAGGAAATGAGCTAATCATCAATAAAAAAATTATTGATATTAAAGCAGTGAATGGTATTCCTAATGATTGTATGATTTTATTTTCCATCAATACTTTTTCTAGTGTAATTCTATCGTTTCTGCCGCAAATCCGAGCTTGATCAATGTATCTTTTATTGTGTCTCTATGATCACCTTGTAAAAAGATGTAACCATTTTTTGCAGTTCCACCACAAGCATATTTCTTTTTTAAATCCTTTCCAACACTTTCAAGATTATTGATTTTAGGATCAAGACCTTCAATCATTGTTCCCTTTTTTTTAAAACGTCTAGTTTCAAGACGTATTATGATATGATTACTATCTTTGTCAAGATCACCACAGGCACATAAATCCTCAGGAAGTCCACATGTACTACAAATTACTGCCATCAGTTAGAACAATTAAGCTTGTTAACACTATTAAGCCTTCTTGAATATTTTCAATTATATTTTAGCAATCCTAGTATTTTTTACAAAGTGTGATTTGATAATATTATGTCTAAGGATCTAACAAGAAAGGCAGTAGAAATGCTCCTGAATGGTGCTACATTACTTGCAGAACCCTGTCCATATTGTAAGGGTGTGAGAGTTATCAAGGACGGAAATGCATTGTGCATTGATTGTGGGAAGGAGCCTAAACAAGAAGCAGAAAATATTCCTAATAAACACGAATCAACATCTACCTCAAAAATAATGCAAAACAAGTTAGAAAAACTATCAAAACAACTTGAAAAGGAAGAAGATCCCGTAAAACAACAAGAATTGATCAAAACAATAGATTCACTAATCAGTGTTATTGATAAATTGAATAAAAAATAACAAAAGTTTTTATGCTAACTTTAGATTTCTGAATCAGATATGGCAGATAAAAAGAAAAATGCGCCATTACCAGCATCTAGTGCAGGATTATTAAGATTTTTTGAGGATGAAACTAGAGGTGTTAGAATCGATCCAAAGATCATAATATCTATTCCAATCAGTTTGATTGCAGTTTCATGGGCACTTGAACTATTATTGGTTCCGTAAACATCATGTCTGATTCAGACGATATACAAAATATCCATAAACGATATTCATTCACATTAATCAACCCTGCATCATTTTATGTTTCGTTAATATTTTCAATTGTCACTGCAGCTATAATATCAACACTAGTAATTCTAAATTATCTTCAGAGTGGTGAAATCCTATTCACTATTCCAATTGTTATTGCAATATTGCTTGTCACACAATATACTGATTCTCGTTTCACCAAACATAAAGAATACTCAAAATCGTTACACATGTCACTTTTTGGTAATGTGTTATGGTTAATCACCGTAGTCGGTGGTATAGTTGGTGCCTTCATAGTTTCAAAGGAATTATCTTTGTTTTATGTTGCAGTTGGCATGTACATTTTTTCTAGTTTTAGAATTGGAATTATGACAACAACTCTTGGAATTAGTTTGAAAAAATCATGTGTGTTATGCTTCATTCAACCACTAGCAATGTTTTTTGTAATGGTTCCAATGGACATGTGGCCAATTCTTTATGACGTACAATCATTAGTATTTGGAATTATATTTTTAGCTGTTGCATGTTTCTGGTCTTATCTTACAAACAGATCTGGATTACCAGTGATAAAAAGCACACATAAATTATTACAGGCATATCTACAATCCGTTTCACATAATGATCCACGTGATATGGAATCAATAATACTTGAAACATCAAAATCATCAAACATTACTACTTCTCAAATTCGTTTCTATACAAATGATGAGAAAAATGATTTTCGAATGGTTCTACCCGATATCCATCCAGGTCCTTTTAATCCCGTAGGTGGTAGCGATATTCCAAACCAAATCTACAAAACTATGAATTCATCAGCAATGGTAATGCATAGCGTATCTGATCACTCACTTAACCTTCCCTCACAACAGGATGTACAAACTTACTTGGATGGACTATCACAA
Organism: Candidatus Nitrosopelagicus sp.; assembly: GCA_030751155.1. GTDB lineage: Archaea > Thermoproteota > Nitrososphaeria > Nitrososphaerales > Nitrosopumilaceae > Nitrosopelagicus. The sequence continues at coordinate 1,513 of JASMGS010000009.1, read as the reverse complement.
AGTTCTGTTTCAACAAAAGGTCTCATGTGTACGGAACCTGTCACTGCCCAAATGAACAAGGCACGTGTTGTTGGAATCCGTCTTGACAAGTCTGCAGTTCTATTGTTATCTTTGTCTCCCCATGGCATGGAAGATGTCCCACTTTATATCAAGACTGAAATTGAACAGATAGCGAAAAACAGAAATTTTGAAAGCGTACTGGTTGTTGATTCACATAACGCGATGGGAGGAAAGATATCACAAGAGGACTCTCAAGATTTGATCACCGCTGCAAAGAATGCATTAGAGATTCTTGTTGCAAAAACAAGTTTTCCATTACGATATGGATATGCAAATTCAACATCTATGAATATTGAAACTGGTGATCTTGCTGGTGGTGGTATAGGAATGCTGTGTCTTGCTTTTGATCAGAAAAAATACTTTTTGTGTTGGGCTGATGCTAATAATATGGAAAATGGCGTGCGTGAAAAAATTGTAGCATATCTACAAAATAATGGTTATAACTTGGTTGAAATGTTTACCTCTGATACCCATTTTACAACAATGGGAGTGAGAAACAGAAATGGTTACTATCAACTTGGAATTGTCACCAAACCTGAAAAGTTAGCTGATTGGTGTTTATCTATTGCAAAGAAAGCGGAAAAAAATATAGCTTCAGGTCAGTTTGAAATTTTAGAAAATAAATCAAAAGTAAGAGTGATGGGGTCAGGAATCTTTGAACATCTTTCTGTGGCACTTGACAATTCATTAAAAATGACACAGGGATTCATGATAGGATGTGTTGGGATATTTTTGTTGTCTATTTTTCTATAGTGTTCATATATTCTAAATTACCATAAAACTCATCGATAAACGAAGAAAATTGGAATATGGGTATGATTGGTGTACCATTAACGAAACTGGCTTCTTCTTTGTATAAAGTCACAATTATTGGAACGACAGTCATATTTTTTTTATTTTGAATGTATTGTTCTGCTCTTTTGATTTGTTTATTAACAATAATTTTAAGATTTGAATAACTCATTCTTTTCCAATGCTTACAATCTATTAACATTGTAACATCAAGGCGCTTTCCTACAACATCAATTTCCATAGTTGGTTTTTTCATCCTAAAATTACGCAGTACTTCAAAGTGCTTAGATACAAGTATTTCAGCCACTAATCCCTCAAAATCTTTCCAATGAATATTATTTGCAACTTGATCAATCGGAACACCTTTTTGTATATCAAATAGTGCAGATCTCAGTTTGCTTTCCAAACAATCACTATGTGAATAATTTGTTAATACTTAATGAACCTTAAATTATGTTGATAGCTGACAAATACCATGAAATTTTGGCTAGTTCTTTTACTAGCAGTCATCACATTACCAGCAGTATTTGCTGAAAAGGGAAGTTTTGTGGACGAAGTTAAATTTATTCAATATTTAGATGAAAATACAGCATTAGAAGAAGTTCGTTACGGTAATTTGGATATTTATTATTCTAGAATTTCCTCAGATAGAATTGAAAGT
>JASMGS010000008.1 GCA_030751155.1 Candidatus Nitrosopelagicus sp. | reverse complement strand
TTGAATGTCTTGGAATATTTTTTTGTTAATGATGTAATTTCCTCCTTAGTTGCAGCTTTACCAGAATCTATGATTCTTTGGGATTCTATTAATCTATTAATGTTAAAGGCTTCACCATGATCACTTTTTGCAACGTCTATTCCGTCTTCCCCATACAAAAATTGTATAATATGTCTATGTGGATCCCTTACTGTTCCATCATATTCTAACTTGATATGTTCTAGCGCGTTGATCAGTCTACGTTGCATATATCCACTTTGTTGTGTTCTTACTGCAGTATCAACAAGACCCTCTCTTCCACCCATAGCATGGAAGAAAAATTCTAATGTTGAAAGACCATCTCGGAAATTAGATTTGACAAATCCATGCGAGTCAGGATTTTCATCATGTGTTTTGAAGTGTGGTAAAGTACGATTAGCATATCCAGTATGTAGTCTTTTTCCACGTCTTGATTGTTGACCTAATGCACCCGCCATCTGACCTACATTCAATGCTGAACCTCTTGCACCAGTAGTAGCCATTATTTTTCCTGCATTATTATCTTCAAGATTTGAATTTGCAGTGATACCTGCACGATCTCTGGCTTTTGCTAACTCAAATGTAATTTTAGCCTCAGCTGTTTCAGAAACAGTCATTCCTCTCAATCCTTTTAGAGTTCCCTTATTTTTTTCGGTGATAATATCACCAACCTTGTCATATGTTGCTTGGATATCATCAAGAATTGCCTCCCTATCTTTATCGGAAAGTTCCAAATCAGAATAACCATAACTAAATCCATAATCAGTGATAAATTGTTTGATAATGATAAGAACCGAGTTTAGAAAGTTTTTAGCTCTTTCATTACCATAGTCTTTTGCAATTCTATGCAAAACACTTTCTGGTTCTTCTGCACCTATAGATGATTTGTCTATGACACCACTAATTAGCTCACCATTTTTAATTACAACATCTTGATTTGTTCCCTTTGTCCCTTTTGACCATTTTGAAGTCATAATATAATTAAAATCAGAAGGAAGAAAGATAGAAAACAGTTGTTTGCCAGTATAAGATGCTCCAGTTTTATTTTTAGATGAAGGTTCAGGTAACTTTCCTTTATAACCACCTAACATCGCATAATTACTAAATTCTTGGCTTGTTAGAATTGTATCATCCTTAGTTAGAAGATATGCTCCAGTGATAAAGTCACGTAAACCACCAATTATAGGACCGCCAAATCTTGGTGAAATTAATTGTTCTTGTACTCGCATTAATAGTATAGCTTCAGCTCGAGCTTCCTCACTTTGTGGAACATGAAGATTCATTTCATCACCATCAAAGTCAGCATTGTATGGTGGGCAAACGGAAGGATGTAATCGAAAAGTTTTTCCAGGAAGCACACGAACGTGATGAGCCATGATGGACATTTGGTGGAGTGATGGCTGTCTGTTAAACAATACAATATCGCCATCTAGAAGATGCCTTTCTATGAGATATCCTGTTTCGATACTGTCTGCGATGATTGATCTATCTTCTACAAAATCAAGTCTAATTTTTACACCATCAGGCCTAACAACATAATTTACGCCTGGAAATGTACTTGGTCCATTAATAATTAGTTTTTTCAGTTTTTCAATATTCCATTCTGTTACAATCTCTGGAATTGTAAGTTTCATAGCAATAGGTACTGGCACGCCAACCTCTGACAAGTCCAAATTTGGATCTGGAGAGATGACAGTTCTACTTGAGAAATCAACCCGTTTTCCAGATAATGAACCTCTAAATCTACCCTCCTTGCCTTTCAATCTTTGGGTTAGTGTCTTGAGTGGTCTACCAGAACGATGATGTGCCTGCGGAATGCCTGAAACTTCATTATCAAAATAAGTTGTAGTATGGTATTGCAATAAATCAACAAGATCTTGAACGATCAAAGGTGGTGTTCCAGCTTCCTTGCTTTCTTTAAGTCGTTGATTTACTCTGATAATATCTACCATTTTATGTGTCAAATCATCTTCTGATCTGATTCCGGTTTCAAGTATAATTGAAGGTCTTACCGTAACAGGTGGTACAGGTAATACTTGCAAAACAAACCACTCTGGTCTAGCAGTAGTATGATCATATCCCAATAAATCAAGATCATCATTAGTAATTTGTGAAAATCGCTCTCTTATTGTGATTGGAAGTAATCTGTTTTCTCCTAATTCAGTTTTTTCTATAAAAATTGTCGGTTTTGTAAAAATTAAATCGTATTGGACTTTTCCACAATGGGGACATTCCTTTTGTTTTTTTGCTTTTTCTAAAATTTGTTCAGGGATACGCTTCTGGGAGATTATAGTATATGATGCCTTTTGTTTTTTCATATTTGCAAGTCTTTCAAGATCATCGCTAGGAATTTTTAATCTTGAACAGCTTCTACATGTACATAATAATAGTTTGTGAATACTGTCAATGAATGCTATATGAAGTACAGGTTCGGCAAACTCTATGTGACCAAAGTGTCCAGGACATCTAGCAGAAGTATTACCACAACTCAAGCATTTTTGCCCGGGCTCCAAGGTTCCAAGTCGTCCATCCATTAAACCTCCTTGTACTGACATTCCATCCTCATCATAAGTTTCAGGAGCAGTAATCTCAGCAACTGAATATTTTCTAATTTCACTTGGAGACCAAACAGAGAACCTGATTCCTTGAATAGATTTTATTGTTTCAATAGACATTATATTTTCTCCTTTATCATCAGACGTGGCGCAATGTTCAGACTTTGCATTTCTTGTAATAATAATTTGAACGCATATGCAACAGATACAGAAGATACTTTTCCTTTATCACCACAAACTCTACAAATATACCTTCTTTGTTTAATATCATGATACGCAACAAGTCCACATCGTTCACATACAAAAATATCATCCTTATCCGATTCGTCAAGTAATCTATCTTTAAGAATCATAGATGCTCCATAAGCTATTATACAATCCCTTTCCATTTCTCCGAATCGTAAACCGCCACCACGTGCTCTACCTTCAGTTGGTTGTTTGGTGAGCATTTGTACTTGTCCACGCGCCCTTGCATGTATCTTATCTGCAACCATGTGATGTAGTTTTTGATAATAGACAATTCCAATAAATACTTCAACAGGGAATGGTTTACCAGTTCTCCCATCATACATTATTTCCTTACCAGAATATTTGAATCCGGCATCTTTCATGACGTCTCTTACTTGGTCTATCTTTTCTCCTACAAAGGCAGAGCCGTCAAATTTTGCTCCTCGTAGAGCCGCAGCTTTCCCTGTTATAGATTCCATCATCATACCAACTGTCATTCGTGATGGAAATGCATGAGGGTTAATTAGAACATCTGGCGAAATTCCATCAGCAGTATATGGTAAATCTTCTTGTTTTGCTAAAATACCCAAAACACCTTTCTGACCATGCCTTGAAGCAAATTTGTCTCCAATTTCAGGAATACGCATATCCCTTACTCTTACTTTGAACATTTTTCCTCCTTCGTTTGATTGTGTCATAACAATAGTGTCTACAACTCCATTTTCAGTTGGTCTAACACCTACAGAAGTATCACGTCTATAAGGTCCCTGAGATTCAAACTCACGATAATCTTCCATAAATCTAGGTGGGCTTGTTTTACCGATGAGAATGTCTCCACCCTTTACAGTGGATTCAGTTGCAACTATTCCATCTTCTTCCAATAATCTATATGATTTTTCACCTTTATACCCTCTAATGTTTTCATCTGCATTTGGAATTTGAAAACTATCACGCATTCCTCCAGGGTATTGTTTCGCCTCTGATTCATATATTCTATAAAAGAATGTTCTTCCCAGTCCTCTATCTACTGATGATTGGCTTAATACAATAGCATCTTCAATGTTATATCCATCAAAAGGTAACACAGCAACAACACAATTTTGTCCCGCGGGTCTTTTCTCTAAACCAAGAAGATTCATCGCCTTTGTGGAAACAATTGGTGTTTGTGGATATAGCATAAAGTGCTGTCTGACATATGTACTAGTATTCATCATTGGTGTTGAAAAACCAAGACTTTGTTTTGCCATAGCAGATTCGTATGTATTTCGTGGAGACTGGTTATGTTCAGGATATGGGATAATGGAAGCGCCTGCACCTAATATGGCTGATGAGAATATCTCTAGATGAGTAAATTTCTTTGTATTTTTTTCATCAAATGTTATATCACAATTTTCTTCTTCATTTGCGTCTATAAGCTCGATTACACCCATACGAATTAGGTCAAGCCAAGAAACAAGTTTTTTTGAAGTCTTTTCAATAAGATCGTTTGTTAGCAGTGATTTACCATCTTTAATCAAAATAACTGGTCTCAAAACTCGTCCTGCATTACAATTTACGTATAATCTCTTTGTAGCACCCTCTTCTTCTGGAGTATGCAAGGATATTCCAACATGTGAATTAATTTTATTATTTCTACGTAGTTCACGTAATGTTAAAACTAGTTTCTCGCCATCTGGGAAATAACCAATAAATTTTCCATCAAGGAAAACCCTCGCACCGGTTTTTTTCACAGAGTCATTAACATCAAGAAAATCTGCTACCCCTTCATCATCTAATTTTTGTCTGATATCTGAACTATCCACACTAGTAGAAATTATTGCAGATAATGCTAGATTCTTGACTAAGCCACAGTTAGAGCCTTCTGGTGTTTCACTAGGGCAAATCCTTCCAAAGTGTGTGGAATGCAGATCCCTTGCTTCAAAGTTTGGTTGGGTTCTGCTCAATGGCGACTGAACTCGTCGTAGATGGCTAATTGTAGAGAGATAATTGGTTCTATCAAGTAATTGTGTAATTCCAACTCTTCCACGTCCCCAATTACCTGTAGCAATTGCATTGTTTAGTTTATCACTGATGATGCCAGGTCGAACCGCAGCAGCGACAGCATTAATACCTCTTTTTTGTCCGGATCGTTCAAGTTGATATTTCATGTCTCTAACTAAATTTCTAAATGCAGTTCTAAACAAATCTGCTAACATTTGTCCTGCAAATTTGATGACTTTGTTGCCATAATGATCTTTA
>JASMGS010000007.1 GCA_030751155.1 Candidatus Nitrosopelagicus sp. | reverse complement strand
CCTATCTCAAGATTTTTCTTATACTAGTTTTTGATCTTTTCCTATCCTTTTTTGAAAGACTTTTGAGAATTTTTTGATTAATGTTTTCTATCGATTTTGAAAGATCCCATTCCTCCTCTTTGAATGAAAGTGTTTTGTGTGGTGTGATAATTAATGCAGTGATTTGATATAGTTTCTTTGTTCCCCATATTCTTTGTCTTTTGATTGATATTCTTGCTTCTTGAATTTCAGGCGAAGTTTTGTTTAATCTTTGCAGAGTTTTTTTAAACTTAGAACCGATCATGTCTGCGTCCCTCTCACCATCTGGCATCCCAATAATGTAAATGGGAATATCATTTTCTACTTTGGTCTCAAACAGATCCAAAATATCTCTGTAAGTTATTATTCCCTGAATATTATCCCATAGCATTACTAGACTAAATGATGTATTATTCTCCAACATAGATTTGATCACTGTGCTGATGTTATCATTAGGTTTACATTGTGAAATCTTGTTTGTGCCTATGTTTTTCACCTTTGAGCCAAACCTTGTAATTCTTTTTTCAGCCATTGTTTTTTTCCCTAATCTTTCTTCAGGAATTAGTGTTTGAAGTACATGATATGAAGTCAAAACCTGTTTTAATTGTCCGTTGTCTGTTACTGGAAGATGATCAATTCTTTTTGAAATCATAATTTTTCTTGCAGAACTAAGTAACGTGTTATGATCTATAGTTATCGGTGTTGGAGTGAAAATTAAACTAGCCTTAATCCATTTATTGTCTAAGTTTGATAGAACCTTGAGAACGTTCTCTGCTTTAACGACTCCCAAAATCTCATCTTTTTCAACTATTGGAATTGATCTTGTTCTATGATGGTTGATGATTTTTGCAACTTTTTCCAAATCGTCATTTGGCGATACTGATGGAATTGGGTGTAAAAATGGCTCTACTTTCATATTAGTAATAGCTCTCGCAGATAACAATTCCCTCACATTTGTTCCATATACTGTCTTTCCATGTTTGGAAAATGCATCGTACGAGTCATTTTTTATAATTTTATCAATGGTCTGAGAAACTGTGTGCTTTGGATCAATAATTGTTGCTGCACTTTGAATTGTTCCGACCTTGGTCTGCCTAATATTTTTTAAATGCTCATAAATTACATCATAAATCATACTTCATAGCAATGTAGTCTTGTTAACATTAAAAGAAACTCAATATTCTCACATGTAATATTAAGCATTAATAATGTGTCAACACGCGAGCTTCGACGCAAGATGTATCTTGCGTACAGTGGGTTTTTGTTTTCAAAAAGCCACTCCTTGTATGCTGGATCAGAATGAATCTCAGCTATGTGATTACTGTTTTTAGTAAGATTCTTACTAAAATCAGTAAGCGGAGTTAGTCCAGACTGGCAGGACGTCAGCTTCCCAAGCTGGAGGTCGCGTGTTCAAATCCCGCACTCCGCATACTATTGAAATTAACGTAAGTCCTTATCGTCCACTTTTTCAATTGAAAGAATTTCAATTACTTCATTGATTTTAGCGATTAGGTCGAGATAGGTAGGCGAAGTGATTTCACCTTTATCGTTTGTTTGCACCTCTAATTTTTTTACCATTATATTTTCTAATTATTTGCTATATTTCAATCTATTAGACTAGGAGAAAATTTTGGATTATAGATTTACCATCATCGCTCATTTCAGGATGAAACTGTGTACCAAAAATATCATGATTGATGTGTCGTATGATTTCATACTTGCATGATTGAGAACTAGCTAAACCTTGAAGATAATTCCCTAATCGTGAGATTTCATAATTATGACTTTCATACGCATTGATTTTCCCTTCACATAGTTTATTTTCTTTTTCAGTAACAATAATTTCTTCACCTTTAACAGATTTCGGAGATTTCCTTATTGTTCCACCCAATGTGAGAGCCAAAATTTCAGCCCCATAACAAATTCCAAGTAACGATTTTTTCTCAGATACTGTATATTTTATAATTTGAGAGTTTATGGCGTTCATTTTTTGATTATTTTTTCTTCGTCCAGAAAGAATAAACGAATTGAATTGTCCTATATCCGATAGATCAACTTCATCAAATTTTTGGTCGATAAATTGGGTTTCCTCTTTAGTAAGAAAGTTTACCAAATTTTTTGTGTAGATAGAACCATTATCCACAACAAGTAGCACTATTTGCCTACCTCAATTGCGATATAATGTAGTTCAGTTACGTTATCAACAATTTTGAGATATCCAAAGTTAATTGTATCATCTACCTCCCACATTAGAATTCGTTTACCAACTCCAGCTTCACCAATAAACTTTGTAATCAATTCAGTTGTAGACTCCAAGTCAGCTTTTGAATAGAATGCAATATCACCTATACTAAATGATAATGGAATCTGGATCGATGTTGGAGTAGTTATTTTGATCTCTTTTTCTTCAAATATCGACATGATTGCATCTTCTCGTGCGGTCTTATCCATTATCATACTGACCCCACCACTGGTTACAGATGAAGTAGTTGCTACGCCTGATAATTTTTGTAGATAAGCCTCAAATGCGGATTCTTGTGTATCGCCCAATCCAACATAATATTCTCCAGTAAATGCAGCACCTACTGCAGCAATAGTACCAAGTTGTGCTACAACACCACCAGCACCAGCAGTATAAACTGGTATAAAGTAAGTATCATGTTCTCCTACTCTATACAATATGTTATCACCAATTCGTGGATTTCTCAGAAGCGTCTTTAATTGCGCAAAATCAGGATCTCTGTCAAGTGCTTCACGAACAGAAGTAGGACCTAATAGTTTAGTGTCCGAGTCAATTGGAACTTCATAAAATTGCATTTTACCCAAGTTTGGAGTATCATTTTCTACTACCATATATCCGGCCAAGTTTCTTCCTTGTGAACCACGAAGTTCGAGTGACAACAAGCCAACAAATTCTGGTTCTTCAAATCCAGGTGGCTTTGCTTCAATATAGTAAGTGTCTAAACCCCGAGGAATTTCATAGAATTCATTTGCTTGAATGAATGTATCAACATCAGTGACATGGTAAATATTATACATTTCAGTCTTCCAATTGAAAAGTTCTTGAGGATACCTGATCTGTTTTTCTAACCATTCAGGCATCTCGATTACGTTGTCTTGGTATTGTGTCATAAACATGTCAGTGAAAAAGTCGTCTCCGTGTTGAATCAACTGAATGTCTCCGTCGTATGTATCGACCAATGCATATCCTGCTAATCTTAGATATGGATTACCTACTGACCATGGGATGTTACTTGTATCATATCCAATGATGAGTGGAACGAGCCAGTAAGTGGCTTTTCCATCAGTTACTGGAAGTGAATCCAATTCCTTTCCAAATAAGTTGAATAAGAAATAAGGGTATAGTGTAGACATCCTTTCGTTAACATCCTTGTATCTCATAACGTGGATAGAATCACCTGGGTATGAAATCATAAAGTTGGGTTCAAACATCCAGCTTATAGGAGGAGATATGTCCAAGCCGCCCATTCCTGTATAAGTTTCATTATTCAGCTCTGCAGTACTTCCATCTCTGTTTGTAGGATATCCAGACCATGTTGTATCAAGTAAACCACCTTCTCCATAGTAGATTTTCCTTTGTGGAAATAGTTCAGAACTGTCAACAATTGATCCATCAGTTGCTTCTAATGTTAGAAATCCCTCAGGAACATGAGTATATACTAAATGTTCGTTATACCATCTATTTTCCAAACTGACGGATGAAGGTAAGATTGGTGCCATTGATGCAGTCCAATACAGTTTATCATTAAATCTCAAAATATCGTTATCTTCAAAAGTTACATACGGTATAAGACCAATTTCTGGTTTCAATTTGGCAAATGCTGCTTGCCAGTCCCATACACGTATACCATCAAGTACATCCTTGTTCTCATCTATATACCCGCTAATATTATTCGGAGAAATTGATTTGAGGGTAACGTCGTGAATATGTTCCTCTATCTGATCTAATTCTCCAAGATATCTATTCACACCAATTTGTTGTGCGTTATATGGACCAAGATATTCTATCTTTTTTGCATCAGCAACACTATTGTTAACAGACATTGCTATGCCTACAATTAATGCAATTACAACTATAGTGATAATTCTAATGTAAACATCTCTCTTCAACATATGAGTAAGTATTCTAGATCTCATTCTATCAAGGAATGAAAATGCAATTAACGCCAAGCCAACAACAAGTGTTCCACCTATTGCATATTTTGTATTGTAATCAATTTGGTTACCAAAGAACATATTGAATCCAGCCCACAGTACACCAATTCCTATAACTGCTTCCAGTGTTGATACATAGCTGAGATATTTTGGCTTCCCTTCTGTTGAATCATGAAGAAATGCTGTAACGGTTTTGATTACGTGATGAACTCCAATATACAACAGTAATCTTGTACCAATAGCTCCAAGTAACGGTGGAACTAAAACCAAGAGAGCTGGAATCATTGGAACTACTTTCTCAGTTGCATAGGAATGATCAGTTGGTGGTGTGACAAATGGAAGTGAAAATATTGTAGGTATATTATCTATCCCTAGATCATTTCCATCTACCAGATAAACAACAGAAAATCCAAACATAAGATTTGCAAAGAATGCGCCAAAGAGTAAAACCTTGGTAATTTGCCAAATAGCAAACTGTATTCCTGAAATTTTAAAATCGCCGAAAAGTGGTATGGTTTGTGCAGAGGCATTAGTACCCTGACGACTCATAAACCCAAGGAAAGTTTGTAAAACATACCATCCGATAGAAGCCCGTCTTACAACATTTACACGCACTAATGCGATAGCAGCAAGAATCAGACCGGAAATTAATGAAAAGTAAAGTGGCGTAGTAAAGAGATCAGCAAATTCTTCCACATTCATCAACATGATGATGCCCTGATGACCAACAACCACGAAAGTCGCAATTATGATAATTGCGATAATTCCGACTCTAATGTACTTACCAGCATCTGGTGGTGGAGTGTTATCTGTCTTTGATGAACTATACAAACTTACAAAATTTAATTCAGGAGCTATTAATTCCTTGGCAACGAATACCCAAATTTTATCATTCTATGCTGAATTTGCAATGCCTTTACACATCATATACACAGCTGCATACTTTGGAACAGATGTTTTTTCGCCGTTATATGGCCCAAATTTTTTATTTTTTAGTTGAAATTTAATTGGACAATTTGCAATAATCTCTGTCGGTTTATCATCAATCAGACATGCCTCAGTGTAAGGCCTAAACTTTCCAACATCTTTACAGGCAAGCTTACAAAGACCACTTTTACTGTTTAATGAACCCTCAAGACGGAAGATTCTGTGTATGTCAACTGTTACATTTGGATCTATTTTTATGCCGATCGAGTTTTTGCCAATCTCATCAAGTTTTTCTCTATATGCTACATAACCATCGGAAATAATTTTTGAAACTAATTTGGATTTTTTTGATTTGGAACCAAATAATTCCTTTGCTACTCGCCCCTTCCAGCCAGATTCACCAAACTCTGGAAATGATGATTTAGAAGGATTATTTTTTTTAAAACCAAACGTTTCAGGTATGACCTTTTGAAACTTGATGTAATCAATCAATTCACTCCTTTCTTTTGATCCTAAATCATTATACTGTGAATGCTTCACATACAAATGAAACCCCTCGTTTCCAGAAAAAGAAGTCACTATGTCGTTAGCTGGAATGTTTAGGTCATCAGTCAAAACTTTGTCCAGTTTTGAAAGTTCTTTTTTTAAGCCAGCCATACAGTTATCGCATGGCAGTGATATGTGTTCTATTTTATTTGATTTACATTTTGGGCAACCATCTTGTGACACAAATATCTCGCCGCAAGATGTACATTTGTTACAAGTGTGATCTTTTCTACAGGGTAATTTTAGATCCTTTGCATCTATATCAAAAATAATATCTGCTCCTTTCCAATCTTTCTCTGACATTGGCATGCTTGGAAAAGTGTAATATGCATTCGAACAAAAAACATCTGAAGGAATATTTGACATTAACATTAAATGTAGATCCTTATCCGTCTTTAACGAAATGTGTCTAATCATTCCAGTGTTAAATTTCATGTATCCAAATTCTCTTTCAGATGCTCTGTCTGGAACGTTGATTAAATTGAAATGATCAAAATAATATTGCTTAAAAGCGTCTTCCAAAAATTTTAAATCTTTTTCAAACATTTACAATCTTTTCTTTCCGAACTGCATTGGATTTATAATATTATCACATTCTGGTATTGCAAAACAAAGATCATTACTTTTAATCTTGTCACATGATGGGCAGGCATATTTGGTGTTGCTACCTGTTTCACCGGAAAGTTGTTTCAGTTGATATAACGTAGTCCTTTCTTTATAATCTGGAGCGTTTTTGAATAATGGTGCAATTTGTTCTATTGTCTGTCCTCTACCAAGAAGAAATGTACCTAGCATAAATCTACCAGAGTGAGACAGATTTTCTCCGTTATTCAGTACTTCAATTGCGCGCTTAATACATGGTGGAAATTCGGTTGAAATGGTTGTAGTGACGGTTAATTTTTTGCCCATTTTAACTAATTTAGCCACTTTCTCTTCAAATACTTGAAATGATTCTGGTGTTTGAGCGGATCTAATTCTAGTTCCAATATAATTTCCTAGTTGTTTTCTAGTTAATCTCACAGATTCATGAGGAGTTAAAAAAACCATACCGTTCTCCACATGACGGTTAATAAGCTTCCATTCAAGCTCATGAAAATGTACAGCATGTTTCAAGTAATCAGCAATTGGAATTGTGAAATAATCACCATTCTTTTTTATCTTTATGGAAAAAAGATCTAGAAAAATTTTAGTTGCAAATTCTTCATTTGTTTTGTTTGATTTACCCACAAGATCCTTTTCCAAAAATCTTTCAGCCCTCCGAGCTTCAGCAAGAGAAAAACGACTGACGAGTGTATTCATTCCAGCTAACTTTAATAGAATTATTGCGATCAAAAATGAAAATACTTCTAATGGAAGCGAAGAATCTTTGTTAGAAGAATCGTCCACTTTGTAATTGTAAATATTTCCTTGTGATGCAGATTCAATTCTTTCATATGCCCTATCAACAATAATCTGAAGATCTGGATCGGTTGCAAATTGTTCAAGTGTAAAACCTTGGTCTTTTAGATATTGGCCAGCTTCTGCCAAAAATGGATATTTTACAATCTCATCATGTCCAAAACTAATCATATACAAACATACTCCGACCTTTCTAAAAAATTTACTTTAAAAGAATTGAAGGCAAAAACGTTATACTAATTTAAATTATGTAATGAGGGTTTTTAGTCGTGCAAATTGGTCATCATGTATCCATATCAGGTTCGCTTGCTAATGCGGTAACCAATGCAAATGAACGTGAATGTTCTGCATTTCAGATCTTTACTGGAAACCCTAGGGGATGGTATACGAAAGATATTACAGATGAGGAGGCTCTTAAATTCAAGAATAATCTTAGTCAAACTAACATAGATCGATTTGCTACTGTGGCACACATGCCTTATCTACCAAATCTTTCTTCTCCAGAACCACCAGTTTATGAAAAATCAATCAAAGCAATGATTCGAGAAGTCAAACGATGTGATCAAATAGGCATCCCATTTCTTGTAACACACCTAGGTAGCCATAAAGGAACAGGAGCAGAAAAAGGAATCAAGAGGTTGACAAGTGCGCTGATCGAAGTTGCAGAAAAAACCAAAAACGTTACCATTCTACTAGAAAATACTGCTGGCCAGAAAAACTCAGTAGGTTCTAATTTTTCAGAGTTATCTGAAATCTTTTCTAGCCTAAAACCTGCTGACAGGTTTGGGGTTTGTATTGATACCTGTCATGCATTTGCTGCTGGATATGATTTAAAACATGAAAAAAATGTCAAATCCGCTTTTGATGAATTTGACAAAGAAATAGGAATGGAGCATATCAAAATCCTACATTTGAATGATTCAAAAGGCGAATTAGGATCCAATCTTGATAGACATGAACATATTGGTATGGGACATATTGGAAGTACTGGATTAGGTAAAGTGATTAAACTAATGAATAAAAATAAGACTCCTATAATATTAGAGACACCAATTGATGAAAGAAGGAGTGACTTTGAAGATATTGGAGCGGCTAAGGAACTTGCATGAAATTAAGAATTTATTCTACCAGGAGAGTTTGAAATTATGACATATGATGATGTGATGAAGCTTGCATTGGAGCGAGGATTTTACTTTCCAAGTTCTGAGATCTATGCTGATGCTCAGGCAGGTTTTTGGGAATATGGTCCATCTGGTGTAAGTTTAAAAAATAAATTCCTGGAACTTTGGAGAAGAGAATTAGTTAGACGTGATAAGATGATTGAGATTGACGGTTCACAAATAATGTCCAAGTCTGTGTTTGATGCATCTGGTCATCTTGCAAGTTTTGCTGACCCAATTGTAAGATGCAAAAAATGTAAAGCGACACACAGAGCTGATAAAATTATTGTTGAGGTTAGTCAAATAGAAATACCTGAAAGCGCTGACCTTGATGAATTTGACAAAACTATTGTAGAAAAAAATATCAAGTGCCCAAAATGTAACGGTGATTTTGAAAATGCAAAAAAATTCAATATGATGTTTGAAGTTGGAATAGGACCAGAAGGTGAATCTGCATATCTAAGACCTGAAACATGTCAATCAATATTTGTTGATTTCCCACGAATATTCAAAACAATGAGAGGAAAGCTTCCTCTAGGAATTGCACAAACAGGTAAAAGTTTCAGAAATGAGATAGCACCTAGACAAAGTCTGCTTAGACTGAGAGAGTTTTATCAGGCAGAGATTGAAGTGTTTTGTAATCCTGCGAAACTGAATGATCTGGGTAAATTCTCAGAGATTAAAGATACTAAAATTCGTATTCAAATTGATGATGAAATCAAATCAATGACATGTAAAGAGGCGGTAGATTCACAAACAATACCTAACGAATTTGTCGCCTATTATCTAGGATTATTAGCAGAATTTTATGAAAAAACTGGAATAAATATGGAAAAAAGTAGATTCAGAAAACTAGGAGACAAAGAGAAGGCGTTCTATGCAGAAGTGGCATTTGACTTTGAAGTGGAAACTGCGGTTGGTTGGTTGGAGCTTGTAGCATGTAATTATAGAGCTGATTATGATTTGAACAGTCATGCCACTAAAAGTAAAGAAAAGTTTGCAGTGATGGATGGTGACGAAAAGGTGTTACCACATGTGTTTGAACTTTCAATGGGAATAGATCGTAGCATGTATACAATACTAGAACATAGCCTACGTGAGGATAAAGAAAACGAAAGAATGGTGTTATCTCTTAAACCATACTTATCACCTATCCATGTTGGAGTTTTATCATTAGTGAAAAAAGATGGTCTTGCAGAAAAAACTGATGAGATTTATCTAAACATTAAACGAAAATATGATGTGTTTTTGGATCATTCTGGCGCAATAGGAAGACGATACAGACGATTGGATGAAGTTGGTGCACCTTATGCCATTACAATTGATCATCAAACATTAGATGATGATACAGTTACGATTAGAATGCGTGATTCCATGGAACAAAGTAGAATAAAGATTTCTGAGTTAGATGAGAAACTTTCCAAGGAAACAGCTTTCCCTTAAAGTTACAAATTAAAAAAATAAAAAAATAGACCTAGTCTCAATATCTACTCAAGAAAATTCATTGGGTTAGATTGAGATTGGGACTCTGGTCCTGCTGATGTTGGTATTGATGGAAATCTTTCATCTGTTTGTTGCTCTGCAACTGCTGATGCTTCTTGTAAGATTGCATCTGTCTCTTCGTTTGAGACATCAGATTCCATGGCGTTAAACGAATCACCGGATAGTGAATCTACCATTAATCCATTCAATGTTTGTGTCATCGAAGTCAATTCAGAATCGGCTTCTGGCATGAATCTGGATAACGATGATTTCAAACCTTTCATGGTTGACATTGCTGGTCCAATTGAAACCATTGCATCACCAAGGTCATGAATTGTAGTCAATCGCATTTGAACTTGTTCTAGAGATGTTCTTGCGTTGCCTAAAGTTCTTGAAACCTTGCGTACTTCTGCTAATTCTGCAGACAAAACTCTGCTCGCAGATGTATCATGATTCTGCATTGCTGTTACAATTCTGGCAAAGAGTTGTTGGTCCCTTTCGCGAAGCTTTGTCAACATGGAGTCCATTTTTGAAGTTTGGACTTGAAGTTTGTTCACGGCTACCTGAATTCGTGGTTTTAATGCACCCTGTGGTTTCACAGCGTCACGAATTTTATCGGTCATGCTTTTTGTTTCTTGACGTGCCCATGTTTTGTTAAAAGCTGTCATAGAAAATTCTTGAAAATTTTACTCTTAATGCAAGGTGTGCATTTAGATCAACACTAGACTAAATTTAGCTTACAAACAGTAAAAACTATAAAAGAAATGAGTGATTTATGGCAAGAATCATAGTATTTGATTCAGGATTTGGCTCTCTATCAATAATAAAACCAATACAACAAGCAGTAAAGTCTGATATCATCTATTTCGCCGATCAGAAAAATTTTCCTTATGGACAGAAATCAATACCTGAACTAACAAAAATTATAACAAAACGACTCGAATTACTTGAAGAAAAGTTCAAGCCTGATCTAATTGTTGTCGGATCTAATACTCCATCATTACTAGTTCAGATCAAGAAAAAAAATGTGATCAAGGTATTACCTCCAATTAAGATGGCGTCTAAAATTTCAGTGACAGGAAATATTGCTATACTTGCAACACATGCTACCATAAAGAGTAAAAAATTATCTGAATTTATAAAAAAGAATAAACTGGCAAGACGGATTAACATTAAAAAAATAAACGCATCAAAACTAGTACAATTAGTTGAATCTGTAAAATTTATTGATGATAAAAATTTGTGTAAGAAAACCATTAACAAGGTTCTAAGTCAGGAATTTTCTAAATACAATATTGATGTTGCTACGTTGTCTAGTACCCACTTGCCATTTTTATTGTCATTTTTTAATAAACAATTTCCTAATGTCAACTTTCTAGATCCTGGACAAGAGGTTGCTGATAAAGTTAGAACAGCTGTAAAAAAACCATCAAAAAGAAATAGTATGAAAATTTTTACATCATCTAAACCAGAAAAATTCCAGAAGGAGCTTTCCAAGATTGGAATTAAACAAAAAGTTACTTTTTTGAATTAGTTTTTGCTTTTCTAAATCCATGACTAAAACTCTTATCATATAGTTTGGAATATTCATATGATTTTGGTTTTATGACATCACCGATAATGATTATTGCTGTTCGCGTAATTTTTTGATCCTTAATCTTTTTTGAAATTGTTTGTAATGTTCCTGTGATGATCATTTGATCAGGCCAACTTGCACGGTAAACAACTCCCACTGGTGTAGTCTTTGGGTATCCACCTGCCACTGCCTCCTTTACAATATTGTCAATAAGTTGGACGCTAAGATAAAAGATCATTGTAGCTCTATGTTTTGCAAGCTCAGAAATCTTTTCACGTTTTGGAACCTTTGTACGTTTTTCTGCTCTTGTAATAATCATGGTTTGTGTAACTCCAGGTAGTGTAAGTTGTGAACCAAGTGCAGCTGCAGATGCAAGAAATGATGTGACGCCAGGAATTACTTCAGAATTAATTTTCTCTTTATGTAGATTATCCATCTGTTCACGAATTGCACCGTAAATAGTTGGATCACCATCATGGAGCCGTACTACATTTTTGCCTTTTTTTGCATTTTTCCTGAGAATATCGAAAATTTCCTCACGAACAAGCTTAGATGCATCGTGGATTTTGGCCTTTTTGCACATCTTCAGAATCTGTGGTGGAATCAGCGAGCCTGAATAAATTACCACATCCGCCTTTTGAAGCAGTTTTTTTGCTTTGATTGTAATCAGGTCTGGATCACCAGGACCACAACCTACAAAGAAAACCTTAGACACGTTTTACCACCAAAATTGAGAAATATTTTGTTGTTAATGTTCCATCATTAACTTCGCCTAAAGTCATTTTTCTAATTATTTCATGATCTGTTCCAAGGTCTTGCCCAATTGCAAAAATCGAATTGCCTGGAAACCCTGATTCTTTGAGCAACTCGATCACCTTATCAAAATATCTTCCATCCTTTAAGAAAACTAGTACCTCTGAATGTTTTGCAATTTCTTTTACCGAGTTCAAGTCATAGCAGGATGGAATAATTGCAACTTTTTCAGCACCTTCTGCAATACTAATTCCAACTTTAGAGGCAAACGTGAACATGGAAACAATACCCGGAATAACACTAATTTTGATATCTGGATAATTGGCTGAAATATCTCTATGCATGTAAATCCAAGTACTGTAAAGATAGGGATCGCCTACTGTTAGATATACAACATTTTTTCCAGACAAGACTTTTTCTGCCATTATTTTTGCATTAGTTTTCCAATGCGCTTCAAGTACATCTTTGTCTTTTGTCATAGGGAAAATTAATTTAACAATTTCTTGGTTTTTTGATTTGTCTATTAAAGAAGATATAACAGATAGTGCAATACTGGGTCGATCTTCTGCTGAAGCAGGGCACATGATCACATCAGCATCTTGTATCGCTTTTACAGCTTTGACCGTAAGTAAGTCTGGATCTCCGGGACCAACACCAATTCCAATCAATTGGGCCATAAAAAATATGGTTTGTTCCCAATTAAAAATCTAGATTAGATTTTTGTGGAAGAGATGATTGTGACTGGGTTTCTAGCCAGCATCATAGTGCCGGTAGAAGTTTTTCGGCTTTTTCCAATAGTAATTTGGGTAATATCAACAGAAGTAAATTTCAGATTCTCAATGGTTTTTAGCACTGAATACAACGTTTCAATTAGAATTATCCCTATCACGATTCTGCCTCCTGATTTTAGCTTATTTTCACATAATTCAACAATTTCCTTGGTATCACCACCAGTTCCACCAATGAATATTGCATCGGCATCAGGTAATTCATTAATTTTTTCTTTGGCATTTCCAAGAATAACTGAAATGTTTTCTAAATTAAATTTTGTAATATTTTTTTTAGTTAATTCTACAGCCTTTGCATCGTAATCTATTGCATGTACACTGCCAGATTCTTCCACTTGAAGTGCAGCTTCCACTGATATAGAACCTGAGCCACATCCAATGTCGTAAACTATCATTCCAGGTTTTAGTCTAGCTTTGGAAATCTGAACTACGCGTACTTCCTCTTTTGTTATTGGAACATTCTCGTCACGATCGAAAAGTTCATCAGGAATTCCAGGAGTTTTTGCGTTCCACATATGATACAGCTACAATCCTGGAATGATTGAAATGTTTTCCTGTGGAAGATTCAAAAGTGTAAATGACATGATCCACGCAAACAGATACAAGAAGATGAAACTTCCAATTCCTGTCGTAACAATTTTCTTCCTATCTGACCTGGGGAAGTTAATCTTCATTCCCTTTGCTATTACACAAGTTACAAGGAAAAGAATGATCATGAAACCAATTGATGTCCATCTGTGCTCCTCGTCATGTTCTATTCCATCGAAAAGGAATGTTGCAGCAACACCGCCCATAATGGAAAATGCAATACGTAACCAGAAAAGTTTGTTTTCCTTTTTCTTAATATTTTTTGTTTCTACATCAGTTCTGAAAGTTTCTGCTGGATCTGTTGGTGGTGCTTCGTCTTTTTGGTTTGGCTTAGCTGTCCATTTACCTTTGACTATTTCGTCAGAATCAGATTTGGGCTCTGGTTCTGGTTCAATCTTTTCTATAGAAACATCATCTTTCTCATTAGCCAATTTATTTTTTATTTCAATGTAATCTGATTCATTTAATCCAACTGCTTCGTATATGGTGTGATTGGGATAATTTCGACTAAACCAATCTTTGTAGTCTTCTTCAGTAAGGTATCGCCTTATGTAGCTTCTGGGGTCTTTGTTGGGATCTATAAAATCTAGAGTTTTATTCTCTTTTGATCCAAATCTTATTCTTTTTTTACCGTGTTTAGCCAATGAAATTTCTAGGTTGACTTTTTTTTCCCTTTTTTAAAACCTTTGTTAAATAGATGCGAAAAAATCGATAAGAGTATAATCGGACGCTGTTTATTCGTATTATGACGCTAGCTGGAATTGAATTAAGATATCTCGTTAATGATATCAGTGAGAGGACCAAGGATTACTATCTTAGTAATAT
>JASMGS010000006.1 GCA_030751155.1 Candidatus Nitrosopelagicus sp. | reverse complement strand
CTGGTCAATGCGGTGCGGATTCCATCAATATCCATAATATCGAAACAGGTTTGTTCGTTATGGGTTTATCGCTCAAAGTTTTAATCATGCTGTAGCAAAAACTATTCTATGACAATAATGTATGAGATCAATCCTCCCAGAATTTCAGCAGAACAGAATGTGCTAGATACGCTTTTTGAGAGAATTGAATCAATCAGTTCTATGTGCGATGGCATACATCTTACTGATTCAGTATTGGGAATTCCGAGAATTTCTCCGTTGGATATTGCAAAAAAAATTAGAGAGTATAATCAAAAGATCAAACTGACTTGTAGTTTAAGAGTTAGAGATAAAGAATTAAACACTATTGAAGAAATTGTAAAAGAATCAATTGGTATAGTTGATGGTGTACTAATCTTGATGGGAGATAAATCAAATACAAATAATGATAAAACAAATTTAGTTTCAAGTAAGGTTGTAGAACTTTTAAATGATAAAGGGTTTAATGATAAACTTGAATTGTTTCTTTCAATCCCAGCAAATCCTAATTTTGCAAAAATTCAAAAAAAAATTGATGCAAGACCAAAAGGATTTTTTACACAGATTGTTAATTCACAAGCAATGGTACAACGAATAACTGATTACCTCAAACCAAAGGGCTTTAGGATTATCCCTTGTTTACTTTTACCTTCGGAAAAAAATTTAAAATCTGCGGAATTCCTTAAGATTGATTGGTCAAATTATAAAGATAATTTTATCGAGTTTGCCAATGAGATACATAAATTGTCTGATGATATTCTAATAAGTTCGCCAAATGATTTCCAAATGGCTCAAGCGTGTTTATCCAAAATGAAATCTTGACTGAATCACTGTTAGAAGCACTTGAAAAAAGAATTTTGTTGTTTGATGGTGCTATGGGTACTGAAATTCAGAAACTCGACCCAAACCCAGAAGATTTTCCTGATGGAAAAGATGGATTCAATGACGGTCTTTCATTTTCCAAACCTGAGTGGATAAAAAAAATACATCGAAGTTATTTGCAGGCTGGTGCTGACTGTATAGAAACTAACACCTTTGGTTCAAACAAGATCAAATTAATCGAATATGGTTTTGGTGATAAAACCGTGGAATTTAACCAAAAAAATGCTGAGATGGCTGTAAGTATCTGTAAGGAATTTTCTGATAAACAAAGATTCGTTGTAGGATCAATGGGTCCGACTGGATTTTTGCCGAGCTCAAATGATCCAGATCTTGGACAGAAATCACTTGAAGAAATACGTAATGCATTTGAACTTCAAGCTGAGGGATTAATTCTTGGAGGGGTTGATGCACTATTAATTGAAACTAGTCAAGATATACTGGAAGTTAAATTAGCGATTGAAGCCTCACATAATGCAATAAAAAAAACTGGTAAGAAGGTTACAATAATTGCAAATACAACTCTTGATCAATATGGTAAAATGTTACTTGGAACAAATGTTCAGGCTGCATACACTACAGTATGTGACATGGGCATTGATCTATTTGGCTTAAATTGTTCCACAGGTCCAATCGAGATGGAACCAAGTATTCGATGGTTAAATGATCAAAAACACAAAAAACTTTTGGTAGTCCCTAATGCAGGAATGCCTGAAAATGAAGGTGGACAAGCAGTATACAAAATGACTCCAAAAAATATGGCAGATACGTTAAGCTCATTTTTGGATGAATATCCACAAATAAAGATAATCGGTGGTTGCTGTGGAACTAGTCCAGCACATATTACTGAATTACGAAAAGTAATTGACGAAAAAAAGAAAGAATGATGAGTTAAGTATTTAGAAAAAATCAATTAATTGTAATATATGGTAAAACAACGAGTTAGTTCTGCGTTAAAATCTGTAGATCTCAAACAGGAAGTTGGTCCGCTTTTGATTGGAGAGAGAATCAATACACAAGGTTCAAAGAAAGCAAAGCAGCTAGTCATGAATGATGACTTTGATGGGTTGATTGAACTTGCAAGGAATCAGGTTGATGATGGTGCACATTGTCTTGATGTATGTGTTGCAACAACTGAACGTTCTGATGAAAAAGAGTTCATGTTAAAACTTGCAAAACATCTTAGTTTAGAAATTGATGCTCCACTAGTAATTGACTCAACTGACCCCAGTGTTATTGAAAAGGCAATTGAACAAATTCCAGGTAAACCAATAATTAATTCAATAAATCTTGAAGGCGATGGTAGTAGATTCAAGTCACTTGCACCTATAATGGCAAAATATGGAATTCCAGCAATTGCTCTATGCATAGGACCTAACGGAATGGCAAAAACTCCAGAACAGAAGTTAGAAACTGCAGAACTTCTTTATGAATCAGGTAAAAAATATGGATTAAAAATAGAACAATTCATTTTTGATGTTTTAACATTTACACTTGCAACTGGAGAAGAAGAATTTCAAAATGCTGGTAAAAATACATTGGAAGGAATAAGACTTGTGAAGGAACGTTTTCCAAATTCATTTACAACGCTTGGGCTAAGTAACATTAGTTTCGGTTTATCGCCACAATCTAGAAGAGTGGTAAATTCAGTTTTCCTATATCATGCTGTAAAAGCTGGATTAGACAGTGCAATTGTTAATGTAAAAGAAATAACACCATACACAGACATTGATGAAAATGAAAAGAAACTTGTTGAGAACTTAATCTTCAACAAAAGCCCAGATGCATTATCAGAATTAATTACACATTTTGAGAAAATTATCTCCGGTTCCGCAAAATCAGAAAGGAAAACTGACATTGATCCCTCATGGTCGGCTGGAAAAAAAGCAAATTTCAGAATAGTGAGTAGGTTAAAGGATGGAATTGAAAATGATGTAGTATCCGCAATAGCAGAAAAAATCTCAGTGAACGTAATAGATAATAATGGAAAACTATCTCTTAACGCAGAAAAAGAGATCACACATCCTGGTGCAATACAGACATTAAACGAGGATCTACTTCCTGCCATGAAAGAGGTGGGAGACAAGTTTGGTTCTGGTGAATTGATTTTACCTTTTGTACTGAAATCAGCTGAATGTATGAAAGCTGCAGTAAAAGAACTTGAAAACTATCTTGTTAAAGAGGAAGGCACTAGTAAGGGTAAACTTGTCATTGGTACAGTTTATGGTGATGTACACGATATAGGAAAAAATCTTGTAAAAACAATCTTCGTGAATAATGGCTATGAAGTTTATGATCTTGGTAAGCAAGTTCCTTTGCAGAAATTCGTTGAAAAAATTGATGAGGTTAAGCCAGATGCAATAGGACTTTCAGCACTTTTAGTCTCAACTTCAAAACAGATGCAGTATTTTGTAGAGCATTCAAGAAAAACTAATGCTGATATCCCTATACTTTGTGGCGGCGCAGCAATCAATACTAATTTCATAAACAGAATTGCGAAAGAAGGCGGTATATACAATCCAGGTGTATTTTACTGTAACACAATGTTTGAAGGTCTAAAGACAATGGATAAGATTGTTTCAAATGAACGTGAAAAATTTATTGAAGAATGGAAAAATAATATTGAGAAATGGGAAGAAAGAGTAATTGACAACAAGAAGCAAATCGAAAAACTTCCACGTAGTGAAATTAAACCAGTAAAACCACCAGTTCCACCAACAATAAACCAAACAATTGTGATAAATCCAGAAGAAATTGATCTTAATGAAATATGGAAGAATTTGCACAAAAAATCATTATTCAAACTATCATGGGGCATAAGAGGAAATTCAGATGTAGAAGCAGAGATTGATCAGGAAAAATTACTCGAGGAATGGAAGAAAAGAGTTGTGGACGATAATCTGTTTGAACCCAAAGCTGTTTATGGTTACTTCAAGTGTAGTTGTGATGATAACAATTTAGTTGTCAAAAATTCGGATGGTGGAAAATTAATTTTTGATTTCCCACGTTCATCCAAAAGTAAGCATCTCTGTTTATCCGATTATTTTGGAGATGATGATGTTGTTGCATTTCAAGTGGTCACTGTGGGAAACAAAGTTGCAAAAACTATTGAAAAGTGGAATAATGAAGACAAGTACACTGATGCTTATTATCTTCATGGTCTTGCAGTAGAAACTGCGGAAGCAATGGCTGAATGGTTAAATTTGAAAATTAAAAATGAATTAAATCTGAAAAATAATGCTGGTTTAAGATATAGTTGGGGATATCCAAGTTGTCCAGATATTAGTCAGCATCATCTAGTCTGGAAATTATTGCATCCCGAGAATTTGGGTTTGAAACTCACAGAGGTTGGACAGATTATTCCAGAGCAGTCTACTGCTGCAATAATCATACATCATCCAGATGCAGAATATTTCGTTTTATAATTTTATTTTAGAATTCTATACAAGAATAAAAAATCCAATATTCAAGATTTGTATTTGAAAAGACCCCCGGCTGATATGATTTTACCAATGAGGTCTGGAAATGGTTTCATGGAGTACGTTTGATTTTTTGTAATATTTTTAATTTGGTTATTATCAGTGTCAATTTCTAATTCGTCATTTTCTGAAATACTAGAATATGTTTTTTCATCAATTTCTATGGGTAAAAGATATGCACCATCCACTGAATTCCTATAAAAAATTCTAGCAAATGACAATGCTAATACTGCTTCTATTCCACTCGCGCTTAGAGCTATTGGTGCATGCTCCCTCGAAGAACCGCAACCAAAATTATTTCCAGTAACAATAATGTTAGCATTTTTTACCTTGGCATGAAAATCAGGATCCATTCCCTCCATTGCATGTTCTGCTAATTCAGAATGTTCATGTAGTTTCAGATATGGTCCAGGTAAAATTACATCTGTATCAATATTATCCTGCTCATATTTGATTACTTTGCCTTTCATCATAAATCCCTAGGATCAGTTAATTTTCCAGTAACTGCAGAAGCTGCTGTAACCAATGGTGAAGCAAGATAAGCCTTTGATTCCAAGTCTCCCATACGACCAGGAAAATTACGATTGGTTGTACTTACACAAACTTCATCTTTTGCTAATACACCCATCTGTGCTCCACAACAAGCACCACATGTAGGAGGGCCTACAACTGCACCTGCATCAATAAAGATCTGTATTAAACCATTTTCAGTTGCTTTTTTGTAAATTGAAATTGTGGCTGGAAGAACTTCTGTTCTTACCTTAACTGTTCTACCCTTTAGAATTTTTGCTGCAGCAACTAGATCCTCATATTTTGCTCCAGTGCAAGAACCAATGTATGATTTATCAATCTCTATATTAGTTTCTCTAACGGGTGAAACATTTTGTGGTGAAAATGGTTTGGCTACAAGTGGTTCAAGTTCTGATGCTTCATATTCGAATGTCTTTTCATATTGTGCATCATCATCGTCATATACTGGATCACATTTTGTAATACCACGTTCAGAAATATAATCAAATACTTTTTGATCAGGTTCAATGATTCCATTTTTTGCACCTGCCTCTGTAGTCATATTAGTTAATGTCAAACGTGATTCCACTGACATATCAGAGATTCCACTTCCTCCAAACTGCATTGCCTTACCGGCAGCACCTTCAGTTGTAATATCACCAATGATTCTTAAAATGAAATCCTTTGCCATAACATTTTCAGGTAATTTTCCATTTAGTTTAAAATACAAAGTTTCAGGAACTTTAAACCATAATTCTCCATGTAAAATTGCGTATGCAATATCTGTATGACCCAATCCACAAGCAAATGCACCTAATGCTCCAGTTGTATTAGTATGAGAATCTCCACCCACGTACAATTCTCCTGGTGATACAAGACCTTCCTCATGAGACATGGTATGGCATATTCCGTATTGGCCCATTCCGTATTTGAAATGCTTAGTAATTCCAAATTTATTTGTGAATTTGGATAATTTAGCAATGTTTTCAGCAGAGATTTTGTCTACAGATGGAACAAAATGATCCTCAGTAACCCAAATCATTGAAGGATCAAAAAGTTTGTCTACTTTTATGATACCTTCCTTTTCTAATTTTTCGAATGTTTTGATAACTCCTGGTCCTGAAACATCATGTAACATAATTTTATCAATATTCGCAAATTGTACATCACCTGGTTCAACATTGTCCTTACTTGACGCTCTGGCTAGAATTTTTTCAGTGATATTCATACCCAAAAATCGTTTTTCTTCAGATTAAAACCTTTTCAGAATAATAAAAAGTGAGTGTGTTATAAAACCAGCATGGCTCTAGAAGTGCTTTCTATAAAGGCAACAAGAATGCAGGATAAATTTGATCTTTATAATGAAATTAGAAAATTAGTAAAAAAGAATAGTGTTTCACTTCAAAATGGTGATATTTTAGTTATTTCAAGTAAATATGTCTCTAATTCACAAGGTAGAGTACTAGATCAAAATTCTATCAAATCATCAGAAAAAGCAAAAGAGATATCTAAAAAATTTTCTATCAATGATAAATTAAGTGAAGCGGTAATCAGAGAATCTGATGTTGTGTTTGGCGGAGTTTCTGGATTTGTAATTACATCATCTGATAATATTATGGCACCAAATGCCGGTATAGATAAATCAAATTCACAAAATAAATTTATTTTGTATCCAACGGATCCATATTTACTTGCAGAACAAATCAGAAGAAAATTCTTTTTAGATGACTGTATACACGTTGGTATCATAATTGTTGATAGTAGATTAATGCCGGCAAGGATTGGAACGGTTGGTGTAGCAATTGCATGTTCAGGAATTGAACCTGTTTTGGATAGACGTGCAACTAAGGATCTTGATGGTAATCCATTAAAAGTTACATTCCAAGCTATTGCCGATAATTTAGCATCGATTGCAAATCACAAAATGGGAGAGGGTGATGAAACACTACCATTGGCAATAATTAGAAATTCAGGTGCAAAGATCACTGACAGAGTAATTAACCCAAAAGAGATGGCAATTTCATATGATGAATGTGTCTATGTCAGAGGGTTAAAAAACTGGGATAGTACATAAAGTAACAACATATTGAGATATTAGTTTTAAATATATGATGTCTTCAGAAAAATTATGGTAGAGTATCTTACAAAATATCCAAAGACTGTTTC
>JASMGS010000005.1 GCA_030751155.1 Candidatus Nitrosopelagicus sp. | reverse complement strand
TGATGAATGTGTCTATGTCAGAGGGTTAAAAAACTGGGATAGTACATAAAGTAACAACATATTGAGATATTAGTTTTAAATATATGATGTCTTCAGAAAAATTATGGTAGAGTATCTTACAAAATATCCAAAGACTGTTTCTTTTGTTGATGTAGTTTGTGGTAGTCTAAAAGGAATTGTAAGTGTAAAAAAGGATTCTAGTGTTGAACAACTACATATTGTAGTAAAAAAAAATGCAAATGAATTATTTAAAATGTTTTCAGCAGAAGGTTTCACAAAGATCAAATTTGAACACAAACAACCTTCTCAAATTGGTCACGGTCTTTCGTTAAAACTAAAAAAACCATGGGAAATGCATGTTAGACTTGTAAAACTAAAAAAAGAGCTTGTAGCCATACATGCAGAAGTAGAAATTTCTAGAGATTATATACAGCATCTATTTGGACAACGAACACCAATAGTATATGAAATAGAAAATATGCTAAAAAAATACCAGATTGAGTATAAAGTCTGGGATAATAAGATAAAAAAATATGTTCAAACTGTATTTGATAATTATAAGATCAAATTAGCAACCCCAAACATACCAGTATTTGCATGGAAACCAATGCTATTTGTTATCTCTACTGTGGGATTGATGTATCTTTGGAAATATCTGGATACTGTTTTTTAAACTAGAATTTTTTTCTGTTTAAACTTTAATTACAAATTTCTTTTTTTTATATTATGCCAGATAATCCAGCCACAGCCAATTTCAAACATTATGGAATTTCTCCATGGGAAATAGAAGTGTTATATGAATTATTTACCAAAAAATTTGAAATTACACAAAAAGTGATTGAGCAAACTGATGAAAATTTTGTAAGCTGGTTAGAAATAATATTACCTGTACAATTTAGTGAAGAATTTTTCCAATGGTTTGAATTTAAAAGTTGGGAAAAAGTCAAATCAATCATCAAGGAAATGAAAAGACGTCGTGGTAGTGGAAATGCTATCAGAGTTGAAATTTATTTTATTGGTAAGCCATCAGTTAGGTTTGTAGTGGATCTCAAGGAGAATCATGATTTTAATGGTGCAATGGAAAAAATTGATTATGTTGTAGAGTTACTACAATATCATCTAAGCGAGAAGGACGTTCCAAAAAATCTAACTGAAATTATTTATAAATTCAATATAGATATAGGAAGATGGATGTTGAATACAGTTTTTGCAGAAGATAAAAAATTTGTTTATGTTGAAAATTCTTGGAAGGGTATCACTTAAGATCCTTTTCTAATGGTTCTACTAGTGAGTGAAGTTCTTTATACTTACTATCAATGAATTTTAATGATTCAGAGAGTTTTTTCGTTTTGCCATACTTGTATCTAACCATTTCACGATGATGCCAAAAATTTTTACTAGTGCCAGTACTAATTGTAGTAAAATAATCTGGACCAATAATACTATCAGGAATTTTTATCTCATAAGGAAATAAAAAATCAACAATGAACCATTCATCACCATCAGGATAATCTAAACCTGTTTCAACGTCAAAAAAAATGTGAAGTAGAAGAGATTGCATTAGTCCATCACCTGAAATATTAGGATGTTTGATGTTAGATTTTTTGAAATCTAGAGTTAGGAGTGTTTCTTCAAAAAAACCTTTGATGATGGATTTTCTAAAAATTTTGTTAGCTTCAATGATATCCATGTGTAATTAGATGGGAATACTATCTAATATTCATTATATCAGTTAATTAAACAATTAAGGAATCAAGAAGTTTTGATATGTCAGTAATTGGTTTTCCATTTTTTGAAATCTTTTGTTGTGCTGCAGGATTTTCAAGATAGTTAGGAATCTTATCTGTGATTCTTTTTGTGTATGGTGTGATCAATTCATTTTTGTAAAATACACCAGTAGGTATCTTATTTCCCCATTCAAGTGATTTTGCCAATGCCTGACCTAATTTTTGATTCAGTTCGTCAATAGTGCTGTAATGTACTACTGGATCATAATCAGTATCTGCTAGATTGTAAATTCTAGGTGTTGGCTTTTTTGTTTCTTCGTTAACTTGATCAAGACCTCCAAACCAGTCTCTAGTGTAAAGATCATTATAGGTAGGACATGGTTGTAAAACGTCAATGAATGCTAGACCCTTATGGTTTATTGCAGATATGATGAGATCTTTTAGCTGTCTAACATCATATGAATAACTTCTAGCAACAAATGTAAAACCACTAGAAATTGCTAAAGCTATAGGATTCACATTATAATTGGGATTGGGATTTGATAGTGATTTAGTTTGTTCTCCCAACTTCAAGGTTGGTGATGCTTGGCCTTTTGTCAATCCATATACAGCATTATCAAATATGATATAGGTCATGTCAACATTTCGTCTTCCAGCTGCAACAAAATGTCCAGCTCCAATTCCAAGACCATCACCATCTCCACCAGCAGCAACTATCGTCATTTCAGGATTTGCGATTTTTGCACCTTGAGCAAATGTCAAAACCCTACCATGTAGAGTATGAACGCCATATGTGTTGATGAAATGTGATGTCTTTCCAGAACAACCAATTCCAGAGAAAATAGCTGTTTTATGTTTAGGGATTTGCATTTCCGCCAATGACATTTGTATTGCATTAACTATTCCAAAATCTCCACATCCTGGACACCAATCATTATGTACTCCAGTCTTATAATCTCCTAACTTAATCGCCATACAACAACACCTGTCTTTTTTCAGCTTTCTTTTCTAATATTTTTTTCAACGAGTCAAAAATTTCTATACAGGTCATGGGTCTTCCTGTATATTTTAAAACATAATAGTCTGGATCCTTTAACAAATTTTTTCTGATCAATGAGCCAAGTTGAGCAGTCATATTTGCTTCAATGTCAATTATAACTGAAGAATCTTTTAGAAGTGATTTGATATGCTCTGTAGGGAAGGGCTCTAATAGTTTGATATCTATGAAACTAATTTCATGTCCTTCCTTTCTATGCATTTCAATTGCGTCTAAAATTGGTCCCTTTGGAGAGCCCCAACTTACAATACAAATATCAGATTTACCATATACAACAGCCTGATCATTTTTAGGAACTAAAGTAAGAATTTGCTCAACTTTTTTCTGTCTTTTATCCATCATCTGAATTCTGTTTACTGGATCCTCTGAGATGTGACCATGCTCGTCACTTTCATCACCCGTATTCCAAAAAACACCATTTTCAAGACCAAGTTTTGATCTTGGAGAAATACCATCGGGTGAATGAGCAAAACGTTTGTAGTCACCATCTATTTTTTCAAGTAATTTTCCACGATCAATCGAGACCAAATCTGGTTCAAATCTATTACATGTTACAACTGAACTAGCGATAAATTTGTCAAGTATGTGAATCACAGGAAGTTGAAAAACATCAGCAAAATTGAAACATTTTGTAGTATCATAGAAACTATCTTCAACATCTCCCGATGCATAAACTATTCTTGGAAATTCTCCATGACCAGCATTAATTGCAAAAAGTAAATCGTCTTGACCATGTCTTGTTGGTAATCCTGTAGATGGTCCACTTCTTTGAAATAATGAAATGACTACTGGCACCTCATTTATTCCAGCCCATCCAAGTGTCTCTGCCATCAATGAAAATCCTGGTCCTGAAGTTGATGTTGCAGAACGGGTACCTGTTAGTGATGCACCTACTGCCATGCCAATCGCAGAAATTTCGTCCTCAGTTTGTACTATAGTAGTAGAACCCGGTCTATCTTCATTTACTTGTAAAATTTCATTTGATTCTAGAAATTCGCTTTCATCTGACGCAGGTGTGATAGGATAATATGATTGGAATCTACACCCACAAACAATCTTACCAAGGGCTGAACCCTGGTGTCCCTGAACTAACATTGTGTTTGGTTTCTTGTCTGTTTCATCAAGTGATATATTAAAATCAGAAAATTTTGCAGATGCATAATTATAAGCAAAGTTTGCTGCCTTTTTGTTCAAATCAACAATGGCAGGTTTTGCTGAGAAAATTTCTTCTATGGATTCCAGTAATGGTGCTATAGGTGCTTTCAAAACTCCAAGTGAAAATGAAACACCCAATACATTAAACATACGTGTCATACGTGAAAGTTCAGGTCTTTTCAATTCGTCTGCAATGTTTGATAATGTGTCCCAAAATGAAATTGGATAAACCTTAACACCACTTTCCTTAGCCAACTCAATTATACTTGAAACTTTTGGTTCCATGTTTTTTGATTTAAAAAATTCATCTAATCTGACTCTGTGATCTGCTTCAATGGTTGGAATTTGATCAATGGTTGTATTAACTATAGAAGAATCATAAATTATCACTCCATTTTTTGAAATGCTCAAACCATGCCTGATCATGGTTTCAGCGTCAAAAGCGATCATCATGTTTGCACCGTTTACATTTGAACGAACTTTGTTGTCTGAAAGTCTCACTACAAAATAACTGTGCAAACCTTTGATGTTAGAGTGATATTCTCTTTTTCCAAAAACATGATATCCAAGTTTTGCACCAACACGTGAAAATATGTTTGCTGCAGTGTCAACACCACTTCCCTGTGGTCCTCCTATTAACCAACTATAATCAAAAACCATAACAAATCAACCCTTAACCACCAGTAGCTGCGCCATCATTATTAGAAAGTTTTAATCCACATTCACACTTGTCACGCTCTCCGCAAAAAGGACAAACACACGTACATTTTTCAATTGGGTTTTTACAATCATCACAAATAGTAAATTCTTCGTTGGTATTATCAACACTCATAGTTTTTTATTGTTCAGATATTATAAAGGGTTTAAGTTTTTTTTCAATCATAATTGAATAAAATCATCAGGATCTCCACGAACACAGTCAGTTTGTACTGATTTCAAATTTTCAAATTTGATGGAACCGTTAGGTATATTTCCCTGGTTTTGAAGATTTTCTATTTTTGAAAGAACTGTTGTCTTATGTTTTTGACATGTTATTCCTAGCATAAATTCATCATTACCAGTTACTACTGTAATTAAAAATTCTGGCGGATTTACACAGTCTCTACTTCCTTCCCTGATAGAGCATTTGTCAGGTAACATTGAAAAAATCTGGTGAACTGGTATTAATTTGATTCTTTTATCATTTCTACAAAATGCTTGTGTAAAGAAATGTCCTGCGTCAATTCAGGATGGAATGATGTGGCAAGTATGTTACCCTGTTTAACTGCAATTATCTTCTCGTTAAATTTTGACAAAACTTCAACATTCGATCCAGAGGTCAAAATGGCAGGAGCGCGAATAAACACCCCTTGAAATGATGAAATTCCAATTGGATCCAAAGAAATTTCCGCTTGAAAAGAGTCTTTTTGCCTACCGAAAGAATTTCGCTCAATTTCGACATCAAGTATATCAAGCAATGGTTGTTCTGTTGAACCCATCACACGATCCGTTGAATTTTTTGAAAGCAAAATCATTCCTGCACATATTCCAAAAACTGGCGTCCCTCCATCAATTATTTCTTTGAGAGCGTTCATTGCACCATTGACCATGGAAAGTTGTCCCATCATTGTACTTTCTCCACCAGGAATTATCAAGCCGTCAAGTTTGGATATTTGATCAGGGGTTTTAACCTGACTTACAGTTGCATCCATTCCGGCGTCATGCAATGCAGCCATTGTTGCCATGAAGTTTTCTGTTACATCACCTTGTAATGCTAAAATACCTACATTAGATTCAGTCAAGCAGAGCCACCACGATCTTGCATTCTTAATTCAAGATTATCTACGTCCAATCCTAACATAGATTGTTTCTCATTGATCATCTTTTGTGCTTCTTTTACAGCCTTAGGATCCTCCCAAAATGTTGTTGCCAATACAACAGCCCTTGCACGTTCTCTTGCATCATCAGCTTTGAATATTCCAGAGCCAACAAAAACTCCATCACATCCCAATGACATCAAGTATGCTGCGTCTGCAGGCGTGGCAATTCCTCCCGCTGCAAAGTTAACAACAGGCAATCTTCCAATCCTTGCTGTTTCTTCAACTAGATCAAAGGAAACCTTGAACTCTCTAGCCATTCTAACCAAATCTTGCTTATCACCTGAATCAAAAATTGATTTAATTGTTCTTAGTTCATCATTAACTTTTTTGATATGTAAAATTGCTTCCGCAACATTCCCTGTTCCCGGTTCGCCTT
The DNA here is from genome assembly GCA_030751155.1 of Candidatus Nitrosopelagicus sp. GTDB lineage: Archaea > Thermoproteota > Nitrososphaeria > Nitrososphaerales > Nitrosopumilaceae > Nitrosopelagicus. Next base: position 6,022 of record JASMGS010000005.1, on the reverse strand, counting down.
TAGTCCTAATCATTGCAGCACCTTCCTCAATTCGTCTTAATGCTTCAGCCAATGATCTTGCACCGTTTACAAATGGTGTGGTGTAATCCCATTTCCATATATGATGATTTTCATCAGCAGGTGTTAAAACCTCAGATTCGTCTATCATGTCCACGTTTGCTTCAGCTAAAACTTTTGCCTCGTAAACATGACCTATCCTACATTTTGCCATGACAGGAATTGTAACGTTATCCATGATGTCTTGAATTATCCTAATACTTGCAGTTCTTGCAACGCCACCAGCTTTTCGAACGTCTGAAGGAAGCTTATCCAAAACCATGACAGAAACTGCTCCAGCCTCTTCGGCAATCTGTGCTTGTTCTACGGTAGTAACATCCATTACTACTCCATTTTTCAACATATGTGCAAAACCACGTTTCAAAGTGGAAGTTCCCTTTGTCACATCGATAGAATCTATACTATCAGACTTTATTCCCTTGGCATTTGGAATATCGCCTGAAAGTGGTATCATGTTTTGAAATACACTTCTCTCTATTTATTCTATTTCAGTCAAGCCCAACATGGATGTATCATATCATTCGGCAATGATATGGAAAAACTGTCGTTTTGGTGGTTTTTGCATGAAACTACCCAATTCAGAATGGAATTTGGTGTGTTCTGGACTTTGATGCATTTTTCTAAACTGCTCCATATTTTCGAATTCAACTACTATGCGTTTAGAGCCGTCTTCACCCTCAAGCAGTCTTCTTGAAACAAATCCATCAAACTTTGAAAGAACCTTGTTGGAATCGGAAATCCATGACTTGAAGTCTGCCATTCGTTCCTCTTTGGGAGTGATATCTACTATTGCAATAATCATACTGACCAGTTTTGCTTGTCAAATAACTTCTTTTCTATGATTTTCAGTGGCCTAAACCCATCAAACTACTTCGTCAAGCTCTTAAATTTCTCAATCTCAGCATGCGATAAGGTCTTAATCATTTTCAAAGGATTTACCAGATCCTCAGTTATTTCATAGAGTATCCCGTCTCCATCAACAAATTGAACAACTAATTTATCTCCAGATTTTACAACGCTAATTGAACTGATTTTTTTACTATCAACCGTACCCACTTTACCCATGTCGCGATAATAATCTTCGATTTTTCCCTTTCTTTCTTTCCATTCTTTTTGTACCGAATCATCATAAGGAGTACTCATAATATTCTAAGAGTTCCGTTTTAGATAAGTTTGTTCGCTCTAATCGTTTTTTGCAACTTCTGCAAACTCGTCAAGTGCCTCACTCATCTTGCTTTTGATCTTTTTCTTGGCAAAAAATCCCATTACCTTAAACTTGCCATTTAGCACCAAATCCACCTCCACCGTAATTTTGGTCCCTTCCGGTACTTTTTCAAATGTCTCCTCAAACCTTGTATCCTTACCAGGTCCATCAAGCATTATCACAATGTGCTTGTCAGGTTCCTCAACAACATGATCCACCGTCACAGAAAGCTTCTTACCCAAAAACTCCAGATCCTCCTGCAGTTTTGTAATATTTCCAGATTTTGATATTATTTTTAGTGATTTGAAATACTTTGGGAAAATTTTTGCCAGATTTTCAAAATCTGTGATTATCTTAAAGATCTTATCCCTGTTAGCATCTACCGTTTTTACAAACTTGAATTTTGGCATGCCAACTATCTTTGACTTTTTCTAATAATTCTTCGCCCAGCTCTGAAAATTCCATATCCAATTCCAGAAAATATTGCAATGGTAATCAATATGGATACAAATGCTGTGAGGTAATCCTCAAAGAAAATTTTTGTCTCAAACCATGCTCGTATGAAAGAGTCAAAAAAGTTGGCGTTTCTGAAATCTTCGATCTCTCCAACGGCTAATGTAAATTTGCCATTTTCAGATGTGTCAAAAACCGCCAGATAGTATGTACCTGGGTTTATACTATCGATTCTAATCTCCTGGCGTTCCCAATAATTTACCTGAGTGAATGGTTCGTAAGACACCCTTCCTGGAAACTCGCTGTCATAATCAAAAACAATCGCATTAAATTTCTCCGCCAATTCAAATGGCAAATCAGTATTGTTTTCAACTGACTGCAAACTAATCAATCCAATATTTTGCCGCTCAGATATTATTGCTAAAGATGGATGAAATTCTTCCAAGCCATCCAGTGCCGGTATAACAACACTCGCATAGAAAGGCTCCTTTTGCTCAGCCACAAATTTGTAAAACAGAACGTTGTTCTCAACCTCGCCATACATTGCCCACGAAATCTGGGGATCTGGTATGTAAAGAGAATTATCTATGTTTGTATTCATTCCGTCTGAAAAGATGAGCTGGTGTGCGGATACTGTATCTATATTAAAAAACAGGAATATGATTCCAAGAAATATTAAAAAAGTTTTTTTCATATCTCAATTTTCATAAACGAATCTTTTGGTAATTGCAAGTCATTAAAAATATCTGGATGAGTAATCTTGGCTAGGATCTCAATTCCAGTTATGGTTCGAAGGCTCGGCTTGCTGAAATACGAATTTGCGTCAACTGCATAAACATTATTTTCCTTAATGGCCTTCAGTTCATTCCAATCTGGATTCTTGGCAAGTACATTATTGTATTCAGAGACTGTCCGCTTGACATTAAACCCACATGGCATCATTACAATAATGTCAGGATTTGCCTCCTTGATCTCTTCCAACTTCATTTTTCTTGATGGCATTTTTTCCGAACTAATCAGATTTTCTCCACCGGCTATCTGAATCATCTCAGGTATCCAGTGACCTGAAGTAAAAAATGGATCCACCCATTCTATTGCAACCACTTTGGGTCTTTTTTCAAACATTTGACTTTTGACAAATTCGAGCCTTTTTGTGAGTGAATCAGCAATTTCGTTGCCTTCCTTTTCCTTACCAATCATTGCTGAGATCTCCTTGATGCTTACCAAGATTTCACTAACATCGTGTGGGTCCATCGTGTAAACCTCTGGCTTTTTTTCCAACATCTCCACAGCCAGTTTCACATGTTCTGTATGTGCAGAGCAAACCTCACAAATGTTCTGGGAAATAATCAGGTCGGGTTTAGCGTTTAGGAGGTTTTCCTTATTGAGATTGTAAATCTCCTTACCGTCAGTCATTAATTGGCAGATTTTATCATCAATCTGCTTGCTGGACATTGAGGCTGGATCAAATACGGAATTGATAACTCGTGGTTTAGTTTTTGCGTCACTCGGATAATTGCATTCATGTGTTACCCCAAAAAGTTTGTTGTCGGCGCCTAGGCTGTAAATCAGCTCTGTCGCACTCGGCAGGAAAGTGACAATGCGTTGTGGCTCCATAACTCATCATTATCAGGCATCAAATAAATCTGATTTGACAATCGTAGAATTCAAGAAAGAATATGTAGAAGTATTATGAAATATGATTTAGAATGGACGCAATTCCTCTTTCAGAGCAATATAGAATTAACATCAAAGATGCTATAGAACTAATTGATAATACGCTTGAATCAGTGGAAAAAAGTAATGTTATTTTATCAGGAAAGCATTTGAGAGAAATCAGAAAAGCGATATCAAAAAAACCCTACCAAAAGTTATGAAAAAAGGGTAAAATTAATCTCAATTATTAGCTTTTTAACCTCTATTTTTCCCTTTTCAACATCAATTTTGAGGTTTTAGTATCTAATTTTTAATGTATCTTTTTCTGAATACCAGCAGTTTTTACCATTCCAGCAGACTTCATTATCAAAGAACCAATGAAGAGCGTTATTGCTAATAACACAACCATTCCTGATGGTGCAATATCTAACGGATATGAAATCAGTATTCCTGCCACTGTGGAAAATACTGAAAATGACATTGAAAGAATAATTGTCTGTTTAAATGAACGTTTAAACATCATTGCGGTAACATTTGGAATTACAAAAAGTGCTGAAACCAAAAGTACGCCTACTAATTGCATTGATGTTACTACCGTAACTCCTGCTATCGCAATTAACAAATAATTCAATTTTTGAACTGGGATTCCCGAAACTTGTGCTTGTTCTTCAGAAAATGTAATGTACATAAATTTTTTGTAACCTGTGATAAGAATTATTAAAATTGCTGCAGACAATCCTAAAATCATAATTACGTTTTCTGTACTCACAAGCAAAACACTTCCAAACAAAAATGAGAAAATATCAATTGAAAATCCTCCTGATAAACTAATCAGAACAATTCCCACTGCTATTCCTGATGAAAGTAAAATTGCTACAATTGCATCTCCCGAAATATCATATTTCTGTCGAATCTTTGTTAATCCTAATGCACTAAGAATTGAAACTGCATATGCAGCCCATAATGGGTAAAATCCGAGAAATAAACCCAATGCAACTCCGCCAAATGCAGAATGTGCTAATGCATCACCAAACAACGAAAATTTTCTAAGAACTAAAAATAATCCTACTGTGGAACAAATTAGTGAAATTGCAATGCCTGAAACTATAGCATTTTGCATAAACCCAAAAGATAAGATGTCAAAAATCATATCTCATCAATGATGGTGCATATGCATTTGCATAGATGTCTCTGAGTATTTCTTCATCATTTCTTCATCATTAAAGAATTCCTGTGAAATACCATGGAAAAATAGTGTTTTATTTAGACATGCAACTTTATTTGCTAATCTTTCTACTGCATCAAGATCATGTGATGACCAAATGATGGATATTTTCCCCTTCGAGTTTAGTTCACTTAAAATCTGAAAAAATAAATCCTTATTGTGAATATCTACTCCCGTGACAGGTTCATCTAGAACTAATATTTTAGGAGAATTGACTAATGCTTTTGCAATAAATACCCTTTGTTGTTGACCGCCTGATAAATCCCCTATTCGCCTATCTGCTAATTCATGCATCCATACTTTCTGTAATGCTTCATCTACCTTATCTGGATCATTGTTTATCTGGCCCATACTCACCACTTCTCTTATTGTTGCTGGAAAATTTCTATCAACGACTGGTTTTTGTGGGACATATCCGATATGTGTTAGATATTCTTCTGATTTTCTAATGTCTTTGTTGAAAAATTTGATTACTCCTTGATATTGTAAATTAATCCCCAACATGCAATTAAATAATGTGGATTTTCCTGCACCATTTGGGCCTATGATTCCAAGAAAATCTCCTTCATTAATTCCAAAACTTATTTTTTGTAACGCATCTATTCCATCATAACTTACTGATAATTCTGAAATGTCGACGATCAATTACATAATGCCTCCTTGAGATTAGAAATATTTTCTTGCGTTCTCTCAAAATAATTCTTATTTTCCATATTTTTTGTGGCTAAAGGTGATAAAATTAAAACATCCCCACCAATTTCATCTGCAATTACTTTTGAAATTCTGATATCTGAAGTGTCTTCTGTAAATATCACTCTAATATCCAATTTTTTTGCCAAATCAATGATATTCTCAATTGATTTGGCGGTAGGTTGGGAATGATCATGAACTCCTTTTGTAATAGTGTGTTGTGTTAGCCCATATTCATTTGAAAAATAAGAAAATGCATTATGATATGTTATGAAATCTTTCTTACTACATGATGATAATTCCTCTCTGATTTGCAAATCAAGTAGTTCTAATTTCTCGATATATTGCAATGCATTTTCATTATATGATTTTGAATTTTCTGGATCAATTTTTGACAATCTTTCTGCAATATTTTTCGCCTGGATTTTTACTAAATTTGGGTTCAGCCAAATATGTGGATCTGATGTTACTTCATGTTCTTCATGTTCTTCATGTTCTTCATGTTCTTCATGTTCTTCATGTTCCTCTTCTGTACTTTCGTGATGATCAACTGATTTTGTTTTTAAAAATGAAATACCATTACTAGAATCTAATAATTGATCTGATTCAAATTCTATATTTGAAATCCAAGATTCGAATCCCCCTCCGTTAAGAATTATTAAATCAGCTGTTTTCATTTCTTGAATAATTTTTATTGATGGATCAAAATCGTGAGGATCAATATTTGGTGGAGTGAG
>JASMGS010000004.1 GCA_030751155.1 Candidatus Nitrosopelagicus sp. | reverse complement strand
ATTTATGAGAATAAATAATTTTGTTAAAAAATAATGGGCCCAAAGGGCTTCGATCCCTTGACCATTGGATTAGAAGTCCAACACTCTATCCAAGCTGAGCTATGAGCCCAAGAATCAAAAATTTTTTACTCTATTAAGGGTTTTACAACCACTTTTTTCCATTCAAATCCCTTTCCATTTTGAAGAGAAATTGCTGTGCATAACCTGCATGACTCCCAAAATAGTCTACAGCCTTTTGATGGATCATATCATATTTCCTTGGTGTGATAGTTTTTGTGTCAATATCAAATTCATCTGAATAATATTTTTCTAGAATTTTTAACATCCAGACATCTAGTGGAAACGCTTCTAATTTTTCAAGTGAATATAACATTATACAGTCAGCAACTTTATTCCCTATCCCAGGAATTTTTACAAGTGATTCTTTTGCTGTCTGATAATCAGTTTTTTTTAGAAAATTAAAATTAATTTTTTCTGATAGAACAGCGCGAGATGCATCTATTATGTATGATGATCTGTATCCTAATCCACACTGCTGTACTTCTTCTAATGTAGCACTTGCCAGAACGTGAGGTTTAGGAAATAAAAAAAAATCCCTATTTTTGAATTGTATTTTAGTACCAAATCTTCTACATAATTTTTCTAAACACATTCTAATTTTTGCTATATTTGAATTCGCTGAGGCAATAAACGAAATGTAGCATTGAAATGGGTCTTGTCGTGTAATACGCAGCCCAGTAGAGTGTTTTATTGCTTTTTTCACAATTTTATCTTTTGATATACCTTTCACAATTTTGCTGAAATCATCATCATCCCTCAAAAAATTTCTAGCTTTTTTTGATAATATTACAGTTTGAGAGGGTTTGTGGCTAATCTGAATTGTATTTTGACCATCAATTCCAAACCATACATTTTCCTGATTTTGCCATAAGAAAACTTGGCCACTGTTAATGGTATCATGGATGTTATATGGTAATTTCTTCACCTAGTTTAGGTGCATGAGAATCAAAACCAAATTTTTGCTGAATTTCTTCTGAGAATTTTGTGCAAGATTCACGGTCACCATGAACCGTTAAAATCTTTGGATTACCTTTAATATTTTTGATCATTTCAAACAATGAATCTCTATCGGCATGACCAGAAAACTCGAACCGTTTTACAGTTGCTTTTACATTCATATCTTTTCCTTTCAATGATATCTTTCCTGTTTCTAATAATTTTTTTCCGGGTGTACCTTCTCCTTGGTATGAAACCATAGCAACTCCATTCTTATCACTTGAAGCAAGATTTTGCATATAGTATACAGCATTACCACCTACCAGCATACCAGCAGGAGAAATGACAACGCATGGTTCTGAAATAGCTCTTTTTCTATCACTATGATCTCTGATCAGAGTAGCACCATTAACTGCATCACTAAATATATTCACATTTTTCAAATATTCAGGATAACGAAACATAATATCATTTACTTTTAATGCCATTCCATCCATAATTACTGGATACTTGAAGTTTGCATTCTTTAACACACATGCAATTTCTTGTGATCTTTCAACAGAAAATGAGGGAATGAATAAAACTCCTTTTCTATCCATAACCTCGCTAGCAAATTCGAGTAAGCCTTTCTCAGATTCAGCTCGTGGCGTTTGTTGTGATTGTGAATAAGTACTTTCAGTAATCAAAAGATCGATATCTCCTATATCAAGATCAGCTGGAGGCAACATACGGGAGCCCCTCAGATTGATATCTCCTGTATAAAACAGTCGTTTACCTTTTGCCTCAACAATAACTGTACTACCACCTATAACATGTCCAGAAGATCTTAATTCAAATTTTATATCACCAACATTTACTGGTTGTCTGTAACCAATCTCCTTAGAATTTCGAATCATATTATTGACATGGCGATAATCAAAGTCATGCTTGTTTTTTTCAATTTTGAGCATATCTTCAATAAGTAATACACTCAGATCAATAGTAGGTGGGGTAGAGTAGACATTAGTATTTCCTCCGTTAAACAAAGAGGGAATACATCCTGAATGATCTAGATGTGCGTGAGTGATAACTGCAGCGTCAATTTCTTTTGGTTTTACATGTAATGGATATGAAGGGGGGTCAGTACGCTTTCTGGCAAACATGACACCATAATCTAAAAGAAGATTTGTATTGTCAGAATTTACTAAAAATCCAGATCTACCAACTTCATTTGCAGCTCCTAAAACCTTAATCTTCACGGAAAATATCTTAAGCCACTACATTAAAAACTTCTTAGTGTAACCGATCAAATTACAAATAGGAAAATTACCATAAGCTTTAATTAGGCAAACCTAAGATCGATCTCTCATGGGAAGAAGTTATGATGAGTGGATAAAACAGCAAGATCAGGCTCTTGTAGCTAAGGTCAGAGCTGGTGACGAGTCACAAAAACCACTTCTTAATCAGATAAACTGGATTTGGGTTGCTAATTTGATGAATCAAAAAGCAGATCTAAATCCTTCATCTGCAGAATTACTTGACTGGGTAACCTCTGGTCAAATTGATGCAATGAGAAAATAAAGCGTGTAACCATCACGTATTCTTTTTTGTTTTTTTTATTAGTTTCACCTAACGATCTATTCTATAACAGGGTTATAGATTTCAATCATGGTTTAAATAGCAAAGTGTGACTGGATGATCAGTGAAATAAATGCCAATAGCAATACTTCCAGACGTAGATGAACAGAGATGTATCGGATGTGCACTTTGTGTAGAAATCTGTACAACTCTTGGACCTGACGTACTCCGTGTAAAACCTGTTGAAGGTTGGAAGAGAGGAAAAGCATTTGTATTTTATCCTGAGAGATGTATCTCTGATGGAGCATGCATTGGAGTGTGCCCTACAAAGTCAATCTTTTGGATGAGACCAATGAACTATACTGCAGGACAACCTGTACCTCTTCACAAAAACGGTGTATTCGTAAAAGGTTGGGCAGAAGACGCAGCACTATAATCTGTATCTTCCCACTAAACTTTTTTTTTATTATTTTTTTAAGAATTTCCTTTTGATATTTTTTGGTAACATTTTCACAAAATATTTTATGAATGGATCTTTTTTTGATATGTATAAAACATCAAAGTTATTTTTGGAAAAGAAAGTATTCCATATTTGAGTGAACATTGGAAAATCCTCTGGCATAAAATCACTTCTTGGCATTTCATAATGTGATGCTGGATAGATATCTGATAATTCTAATGGTATTATACCAATAAATGGATTATAATAACAAAATTGAACTGATTCATCATCTTTGAATTTTTTCTTCATATGCATATATTCATTTGAAAGATATGCAGGTTTAGTACTAGTATTTTTTGTTATAACTATACTTTTTTTCCTTGTTTTGAATTTTTTGACAATATTCTGATAAGCAAGAATTTCTGGCCTATATTGATCTTCTTTTGAAAACACAAAGATTGCTTTTTTCTTAAATTTTGGAGTAGTGCTGAGAAAAAAATCAGAATTCTTTATGAAAACATCAATTGCTTCAAATAGTTTTGGATGAGCACGCATCTTCATCATAACATACTCCCAAAGCCTTCCCTGCATGATTGATTCTTTGACTCTATCCACTTCAGATTTAATGGCGAATAGGTTATGAAGTGCAATTTTGTTTATTTTATCTTCAGATTTCAATGCCAGAAGTTCTTTCGGCTTAAATTTTGTGCATACTTCACATAGGCATGAAAAATGCTTTATGTCAGCCAAATGAGTCGTTTTATCTTCTTCTATGTATCGGTCATGCTTGGCGTATAGTATGTATGATGCAGAATCAAAAGTATCACATCCAAGCGCTACAGCCAAAGGAATTGTCAAAGGATGACCAGCTCCAAAAAGATGTAATGGTATATTATTAGGAATTTGTTTTTTAGCTGTTATTATCATTGACGCTAGAAGTTTATACTCATATGATTCCATGAATTCCACAGGGCTACCAAGGGCTAACATAGGAAATCCATAGTCGACCAGATGTTTTGTTGAACTCTTTACCAGTTCTTGATGTTCACCTCCTTGTATTGGACCCAACCAAATTTGTCCATTATCTTTTCTACTCTCTAGTGTTTTTTTAGAATCCTTCAGAGTTTGATTAACATATGATTTTGCTATCTTTTTACTTAGACCGTAACCTGTTGGTTTGTCAAGAGGTATAGCAAAGTCTGTCATTATCTTCCTTTCAAAGTCAGCCATATCAGGAGGTGCAATGTCAACATCACCATATTCTAATACTTGGTATCCACCCGAATCCGTCATTATAGCGCCATCAAAACCTATCACATCATGAATTCCTCTTTTGATTGCTTCTTCGCCATATCTTTTCATTGTTATGTATGCATTAGTGATCACAAGATCAAAACCCATCTCACGAATTTTTTTAGTTGGTATTGTTTGCTTTACAGGATGAATAACTGGAACATAAGCAGGGGTTTCAATTTTTCCATGATTGGAATGTAAAATACCGATTCTACCTGCCAAATCACTATATTTTATTTCAAACATTTGTTAGCATACCTTTTGTACATTATTAAATTATTATTCTATGATATCTAGCAACTCCTGAATTGCTGCATTTTTATCAACAAGATGAAACCAATCTACTATATCCCCTTTATTCTTTCCGTGAACTATTTTATCAATAATACTAGTAACTTGTTCAGGAGTTTTATTTGTTGTATCAATTTGAAATGTTTTTTCTTCGCCAAAAGATGTAATAGAATCATTAAATGTAACTCCTATAAACTCAGCCGCAGTATTTGATCTGATTTTTTCTTTAGAGTATCCTCTATCTTTAAACACTTTAATCAAATCCATTGGATTTTTCCTTAATACTATAGCCACATCAACGTCAGATTCATCCAGAACATATGGTGCCAAATGGCCAACAATTAAGGAATTTTTGGAAACCTTCTGTTTCATCTTTATTTTTAATTCTGCAACATAAACCTCCAAAGTTTCTTTTGCTTTTTCGGTTAATCCAAGTTCTATTGCTAGATTGTTAATATCTATAATTTCATACATTGCATTTTGTTTCATTATTTCAGATGCAGTTGTATGTTTACCCACACCTGGATTCCCCGTTAAAACTAACATACACATATTCAAAACTAACCGAATTAAAAATCTCTGTAATACTAATATGTATAAAACCATCATTCTATGTCATGCAAATTGGTCTGCTTGGAAAAGCTAACGTTGGGAAATCAACATTTTTCTCTGCTGCAACAGAAACTCCGGTTCAGATTGGAAATTTTCCCTTCACAACAATTAAGCCAAATATTGGCGTTGCATATGTGAACACTACTTGTGCTTGCAAACATTTTAGAATCGAGCATAATAATCCATTATGTATCTCTGGAATTCGATTTGTACCAATCAAACTTATTGATGTTGCAGGTCTTGTACCAGGCGCACATGAAGGCAAGGGACTAGGAAATCAATTTCTAGATGATGCTAGACAAGCAGAAGCACTAATTCATGTTGTAGATATTTCTGGTTCTACTGATATACAGGGACAGCAGATAAGCGTGGGAGCACATGATCCCAATGAAGATATTAAATTTGTTGAAGAGGAGTTCGATTTATGGTTTAAACAAATACTTGAACGTGAATGGCAGAAACTTTCAAGTGAGATAGATAAAAAATCAACAAAACCAGTTGATGCTATCACAGAGCGCTTTAGTGGGCTTGGTGTTAAAACCCATCACGTTCATCATGTTTTACAAAATTTGAACCTATTAAACAAAAAGCCAAAAGAATGGAATAGTTCTGATCTTGTCAAGTTTGCGCAGATGTTAAGAAAAAATACTAAACCCATGTTAATTGCTGCGAACAAGGCTGATTTGTGTGAAGATTTGGGAATATCAGATGAAATCCACAAAAATAGAGATATTGTAAACTGTAGTGCAGAAACCGAATTAGTCTTAAAAAAAGCTGCTAAAGCAAACATGATTGATTACATACCAGGAAATGAAAAGTTTGTTCTAAACAAAAATATGAATATGTCTTCAGCACAAAAAGAAGCATTGAAACTTGTGGAAAATGTTTTGTCAAAGTTAAATTCCACTGGAATACAAACTGCCCTGAATTATACAGTATTTAGAACACTGAAAATGATTGTTGTCTTTCCCGTAGAGGACGAAACAAAATTATCTAACAAGGATGGAGGGGTTCTTCCTGATGCCAAACTGTTACCTGATAATGCTACTGCAAAAAATCTTGCAGAAGTAATACACCAAGACATTGCAAAAGGATTTTTGTTTGCTGTAGATGTTAAAACAAAACAGAGAATTGGTGCTGATCACCAATTAAAACACGGTGATGTAATTAAAATTGTTTCAAGCTTGAGTAGAGGATAAAATGATCGGTCTTGGAATTGAAAGTACAGCCCATACTTTCTCGTGCGCAATATTAGATACAAAGGGAAAACGAAGTAAAATTCTTTCTGATATACGTGACATTTACCTTCCTCCTGAGGGTGAGGGAATTCATCCAAGAGAGGCTTCTAGACATCATGTTGAAAAAAGTAGTAATACATTACGTGAAGCTATGAAGAAAGCAAAGATATCTGTAAAAGATATTGATATAATTTCATATGCCGCTGGTCCAGGTCTTGGTCCATGTTTGCGCGTAGGCGCAGTAGTAGCTAGAACACTTTCATCTTTCTATAAAATTCCAATCTATCCAGTGAATCATGCTATTGGACATATTGAATTAGGAAAAATGTTAACTGGTGCAAAAAATCCTCT
>JASMGS010000003.1 GCA_030751155.1 Candidatus Nitrosopelagicus sp. | reverse complement strand
CCTTTTTTTCCAGCATTGAGTGTAGCAGAATGTCTACCAGTCTTCAATCCCTGTCCAGCTGCTTCAACGCCAATCATTTCCACATTATTACCTATCATTGGATAGAATGTACCAATTGCATTTGATCCACCACCAACGCATGCAATAACCGTGTCAGGAATATTTTTCATTTGTTTTTTTATTTCTTTTCCTATTACAGATTGAAAGTCACGTACCATTACTGGGTATGGGTGTGGGCCAACAGCAGAACCTAGTAAATAATATGTTGTATCGACATTTGTAATCCAGTCACGAATTGCCTCATTAATTGCGTCTTTGAGTGTTTGTGAACCTGATTTTACTGGATAGACTTTGCAACCAAGTAAATCCATTCTAAAAACATTTTGTTGCTGTCTAACTGTATCTCTATATCCCATGTAAACCTCTGAGGGTAATCCCAAACATGAACATGCCATTGCGGTTGCAACACCATGTTGTCCGGCACCTGTTTCAGCAATTATTCGCTTTTTTTTCATCCTTTTTGCAAGTAATGCTTGACCAAGTGTATTGTTGATTTTATGAGCCCCACCATGCAGTAGATCCTCTCGCTTGAGGTAGATTTTTGCACCTCCAACAAATTTTGTTAGATTTTCTGCAAAATAAAGCGGTGTTGGTCTTCCTGCATAATTTTTCAAATAATATTCAAATTCTTTTTGGAAACTTTTATCATTTTTAATTTTCTGATAATTTTCCTCAAGCTCTTCAATAGCTGGAACAAGTGTTTCTGGAATGTATTTTCCACCAAAATCTCCAAATTTTCCATCTTTAGGCATTCCTATTTTCATATTGCATTCACCAATTTTGATACACTATTTTGTATATCTGAGCTTTTCATTATACTTGTACCTATAAGAAATGCATCCGCACCACAATCACGTAAAAATTTTACATCTTCTGCTGACTTGATTCCACTTTCAGACAATATCATTTTAGACTCCTGGTAATTTTCTAAAATTTGTTTTGTTGTCTCAAGATTGATTTCAAGTGTATCCAAGTTTCTGTTATTGATCCCAATAATATCTGCATTAGTTTTTACTGCATTATCAAATTCTGCTTTAGTATGTGATTCTAGTAAAATTTTTAATCCATTTTTATGACCATAATCAATCAATTCATCTATTTCACTAACAAAATCGTTATCAAATAATGCCTGAATAAGTAAAAAATAATCTGCACCCATTTTTTTAGCCGCATCAATCTGTATTTTATCAATCATAATATCTTTCATCAATAATGGAATTTTTACATTTTTTCTAATTTTTATAAAATATTCAGGTGAGCCATGGAAAAGATATGGTTGTGTTAAGACAGAAAGTGCTTTTGCACCACCAGATATCATTGATTCAGCTATTTGTAGAGGATCAGAAATTTGTCTAATATTGCCTTCTGCAGGTGATGAAAACTTTATTTCCGTAATGAGTGAGGCATGAACATTATTTCTTATCGATTCTTCTAAATCTATTTCTGATTTTGGTAATGTTTCCATTATATCATAAATACCATTATCAATAGCCTTTCGTGAATTTACAACTAGTTTTTCTAGAACATTCTTCATAATTTTTCAGCACCGTCTAATTTTTCTATGTCGCCATAGTTTTTTACAAAGTTTTTCAATTTATCAAACGCTTTGCCACTATGAATAGTATCTAATGCCAATTCAACAGCATCAGTGAAATTATCAGCAATATCTGATATCACTAGCCCACCAGCAGCGTTTAGTGCAGTGATTTCAATTTTTGTTTTGTTTGCAGTATTGTTTAGTACAGTAATGAATGATTTTATTGCATCCTCCTTTGAACGTATTTGTATGTCAGAGATGTTACCTTTTTGTAATCCAACTTTCTGAGGATCTAGAGTCATTTTTGTAATTGTATCATTTTTTAACATACATATTTGGTTTTTGCATGTAGTAGATAATTCATCCATCCCATCAGCTGATCTAACAGCCATAACTGTTTCTGCATTTTTCCTCTGCAGAATTTTTACAATTTTTTCTTGATATTTCTCCGAGAAAACTCCAATAAGTTGGTTTTTTACCATTGCTGGATTAGTTAATGGTCCTAATAGATTGAATGCAGTTCTACCACCAACTATTTTCCTAGCTTTTGCAACGTTTTTCATTGCTGGATGAAATTTTTGTGCAAACATAAACCCAATACCAAATTTTTCTATTGTTTCATTTACTTTGTTAGGTTCAGAATTCAAATCAAATCCAAAGTATTCAAAAATATCTGCACTGCCTGATATGCCAGATATTGAACGGTTACCATGCTTAGCAACATTTCCTCCAGCACCAGCAATGACAAATGATGCTGCTGTTGAGATATTGAATGTTTTGAGTTTATCACCACCAGTACCACACACATCAATAATTTTTCCTTTACAATTTGGTGATATGTGCAGAGAAAATTCTTCCATTTTGTTTAGCATTGCAAGAAGTTCGTCATCTGATTCGCCTTTCTGTGTTAAATTTTTTAAAAATTCTGCTACATTGTCATCATTTTGTGTTCCAGTAAGTATCTCATCCATTACGTTAGACATTTGATCAATTGTTAGATCAGTTCCAAGGGAAAGTTGCTCTGTTAACTCTTTAATCATTTTTAACCCTCGTTATGAAATTTTCCAAGATTTTTTTGCCCTCATCTGTCATGATGGATTCGGGATGAAATTGTACACCATCTATGAAATATTCTTTATGACTAACACCCATAATTTCTCCATCATCTTCAGCTATTGCTGTAATTTTTAATGAATCTGGAATAATCGTTTTATCTCCAACAAGTGAATGATAGCGAGTAGCCCTAAATGGATTTTTTACTCCATGAAAAAGTGAATCATCATAATGTTGGATCTGGCTTGTTTTACCATGTCTTACATTTCCAGCATTTACAACTTTACCACCAAAGCAATCGATTATTCCTTGATGACCTAAACAAATACCTAAAATTGGCAGTTTAGGCCCAAGTTTTTGTATAATATCCTTACAAATTCCAAAATATCTTTTTTCTTCAGGGGTTCCTGGACCCGGTGAGATAATTATCGCATCATAATTCTTTTCTTTTATTTCATCAATAGTAATTCTATCATTTCTTATAACATCAGAATTTACACCTAATTCACCTAATCTTTGGGCAATATTGTAAACAAATGAATCATAATTATCAACAATA
>JASMGS010000002.1 GCA_030751155.1 Candidatus Nitrosopelagicus sp. | reverse complement strand
GTAGTGCCACTGGTGTTAATGCCTAAAGTTTGACCGAAGACTTGGACTACAGCAAGACCTTGACTTGTATCTAATACTTGTCCCTGTCGTCTTTCTCCATTTTCTAATTTTATCTCAACCATTTCACCATAAGATGCATTATCAACTCCCTTGACAAAAATCAATGGGCCAGCAACTTTGTCTAGTGATTTGTATGATATGTTTGCCATTAGTCAGAACTCTCCTTTGAAAGTGTATCAAATTCTTGTTTCATCTTACTGTTAATGTCGTTTAGTAATTTTTCTAATTCTTCCTCTTTTGTCCATTTCATTTTTGGTATCATTCCTCTTGATTCAAGTGCTCCCACTTTGGCAGATGTAGATCCTTTCTTTATTACGTCAGCCTCCTTCTTACCAAATTCTAAAATGGTAGACAGCATCTTGTGTTGTTTTTGTATTGATGTGTAAGTGTCAACTTCGTCAAATGCACTTTGCTGTAGGTAGTCTTCACGAATTGAACGAGCAGTGTCTAAGATTCCTTTTTCTGGTTCCGGTAATGCATCATATCCTACAAGTTGTACAATCTCTTGCAGTTCTGATTCTTTCTGTAAAATTTCTAATGCCTCTTTTCTTAGGGCAATCCAATCCTTTGAAACATTAGATTTGTACCAATCTGCCATATCATCCATATACAAAGAATAGCTTGTCAGCCAATTGATTGATGGAAAGTGTCTCCTGTTTGCTAAATTGGCATCAAGTCCCCAGAACACACGGGTTACTCTAAGTGTGTTTTGTGAAACTGGTTCTGAAAAATCTCCGCCAGGTGGAGATACTGCACCTACTAGTGATAATGAGCCTTGTCGCTCTTCAGGGGAAATAACAATGCTTCTTCCACCTCTTTCATAAAACTCTGCCAATCTTCTTCCGAGATATGCTGGATATCCTTCTTCACCAGGCATCTCTTCTAGTCTTCCTGAAATTTCTCTTAATGCTTCGGCCCATCTTGAAGTGCTGTCAGCCATAAGTGCCACACCATATCCCATATCACGATAATATTCGCCCATTGTAATTCCAGTATAGATACTTGCTTCACGTGCAGCTACTGGCATGTTTGAAGTGTTTGCTACTAGAATAGTTCGTTCCATTAAAGGACGCTTTGATTTTGGATCTATTAATTCAGGGAATTGTGACAATACTTCACACATTTCGTTTCCTCTTTCTCCACAACCAATGTAGACAATTATATCACTGTCTGCCCATTTCGCAAGCTGTTGCTGTGTTACTGTTTTTCCACTTCCAAAAGGACCTGGAATTGCAGCTGAACCACCTTTAGCAACAGGGAAAAATGTGTCAAGAACTCTTTGACCAGTAAGCAATGGCTGATCAGGTGCAAGCTTTCTCAAAACTGGTCTTGGTGTTCTTACTGTCCACCAACTTGATAAACCGATATCAGTTGTTTTGCCATTTTTTACAGCTGCGACTTTGTCGTTTACAGTAAACTGTCCTTCAGAAATATCAACAAGTTCGCCAGAAACGTTGTAAGGTACCATAATTTTGTGTTTGATTAATGGGGTCTCTTGAACCTCAGCAATTATTTCACCTGGAGAAACTTGGTCTCCATTTTTCTTTACTGGAATAAAATCCCACTTTTTCTTTTGATCAAGTGCAGGAATCATTTTTCCTCTACTGATAAAGTCTCCACTTTCCGCAGCTAGAACATTCAAAGGTCTTTGAATTCCATCATAAATTGATGTTAAGAGTCCAGGACCAAGTTGCATTGAAAGTGGTCTTTGTGTGTTAACTACTTTCTCTCCTGGCTTAAGACCAGTTGTATCTTCATAAACTTGAATCTGTGCGGTGTTTCCTTCTAGACGAATAATTTCACCCATAAGACCCATCTCACCAATACGTACAACGTCAAACATATGCGCACCTTCTAGATCTTTAGCAACAGCAACAGGACCAGAAATTCTTGCAATCGTAGCATCTACCATATCAATTAACCTCTATACTAATTCCCAGAACTCGTTTTGCCAATGCAGCGATTGATTCTTTATCCTCCTCAGCAGTTTCTTTTTGAGATGGCATGAATAGGACTAATGGTTCAATAGATTCCTCTATTTCTGCAATAAATTTTGAAGAAAGTTTAGCGCGCATTGAATTACTTGCAATAATCAAACCGAACTCGCCAGATGAGTAGAGCTCTTGAATTTTTTTGCTTGCATCCTCTTCATCGCTGACAATAAATGTATCATCGATTCCGATCAGACGATAACCAATTACAAGTTCACGATCTCCTACAACTGCAAGTCTTCCACTAGAATCAGTTTTTTGTTTTGAAACTTGTTGGCTCAAATTAATAACATCTCCTTAATTTTATCAATTGAAAGATCGTAACGCTTACCATATGTAATCCTTTTCAGGTTTTCGTGTTCAATTTCTGCTCTAAATATGAAGTAGAAAATGTTTCCTATAGACAATGCAATATTTCTTAATTTTTTAACATTATTTTCAAAGATATTCTTTGTAATTCCTACTTCAAAATCAATCAAACTTTTTGAGGTTTTGTATTGTTCAATAGCATCAGTTAGTTTAAAGTAAGAATCAAATCTACCAACCATTTCTACAACATCCTTAACCTCGTAGCTATCAAGTAATTCCTTTATAGAAATTCGTCCACCATCAATGAGATGTTTTGATACAATATCCTTTTCCAAATTTGACTCTTTTGCCTTTAAGAGGTTTAGAACATTTTTCTTGTCTATTTCAGCGCGAACTAAATCTCTAATGGCACCCTCATCTCCCTGAAAGAATTTGAGTGATTCGAGTAATTTTTGAAAGTATGATTCATGAAGTGCTGACATCATTGGTCCAAGATCACCGGTCTTTTGAAATTCATCCAGATGTTTCATCAAGACTACGCCATAATCATATTTTGTGAGTTTGTTCACTACACCATCAACTGTTGTTTCTGCAAGAATGATCTTTATCTCATCATGTGAGATATTACCAGCCGCTATTCCTGCTGGAACATTTCTGCTAGAAACTAGTAATGATTCAGTTTCCGTAATTTCTCTTCCCATTGCCTTTGAGGAAAGAATTAGTTCAATATTATAAAGATCCCATTTTGAAAGATAAGTTCTAACTGCGTTTTTACCCGCAAATGGTGTTGCTTCTGAAATAATTTTGTTAGTTTCAACAATGTGGCGGTTTAATGCAACTTCTAAAAGTGCTGCATCTTTGTATACTGATGCGGCCTTTTTGATCTCTTCACCATACCAAGTTGATTCTAACTGCTTAACCATCTCTGTGACATTATTTGCCTTGAGCATATTTTGTAAAAAGTCCTCAGAAAGAAAATTTATTGCGATTGACTGAAGTCTTCCAAATGAAGATGCGTATTGTGATGCACCCATTATAGTATCTTCTCCAAAATTGAATTCTTTATTTCATCTTCATTATTTCTAAGTAATTCTTCAAAAGTCAAATCAAGTTCTTTTGTTCCTTCCGTGTTTTCAGCAACAAAACCTCCTAGTGTTTGAATTGTGGAACCAATTTTTACTCCGCTTTTGAAAAATGACTTGTCTTCATCGCGACAGTGAACTACTATTTCTTTAGCAAGTACTTTCTTTGAATAATCAACCAATTTCTGTAAAACTTTCTTATATTCTGGTTTTTTTGAGTATCCAGTTAATTCTTTTTTGATCACATCAAATGTAGCATCTAAATTTTTGTTGATTGCATCAAATAATATTTTTTTAGCTTCTAATTTTCCAGCCTCAACTATTCTTGCACCTTCTCTTTCTGCTTTTGTCTTGGCCTCATTGGTATAGTTATCTTTAAGCTCCTTTATTACAGAATTTTTTTTTGTATTAGTTTCTGATTTTTTATCGTTAAGTTTTTTGTCTAGATCACTAAGATCATTTTTTTTTCTAGTTTCAATCTCGTCTATGAAAGTGTCAATACTCAACGTAATTCGCCCTAGAGTATATCTAACAATAAGATAATTCCTAGAACAAATCCGATAATCCAAAGTGTTTCTGGAATTACAAAGAAGAATAAGACCTGGCCAAACTTTTCTGGTTTTTCCGCTATAATTCCCATACCAGCTGCACCAATTCCTTGTTGTGCACTACCAGTTCCAATTAAACCGCCAGCTATTGCAATAGCTGCTGCCAAAGCCAAAATAGGTTTTGATAATCCTGAATCGTCACCACCAGCGGCAAAAGCTGAGGGTGTAGCAAATGTCATAACCAACATGACTGCTCCTGCGATTACTGCAAGAAAGGAAAATTTCTTTCTGGTAGAAGCCATGTGTTTTGCCTGCGTTTTTTACGTTATATTAACTATATCATGATTTTTTCGATCGCATTTCTTATTCTTCAATTGGTAGCTCAAGCTTATTTCCCCATTCTCCCCAAGATCCCAAATACACTTTGATATTTGTAAATCCAATTTTTTTTAAAACCAGGTAAGTATTTGCTGCTCTATATGCACCCTGACAATAAGTAATTATTTCTTTATCTTTAGGTAGTTGATATAATTCAGAGAGATTTTCATCATTTTTGAATACACCTTGTTCTGAAATATTTTCTTTCCAATCTATATTTATTGAAGTGGGTATGTGACCACCTCTGGCCGCTCTTACAAGTTTACCAGTAAACTCTTCTTGAGAACGTGCATCTAAAATTGTAATTTTATCAAGATTCTCTAAAATATATTCAAAACCTGCTAAAATTTTGGAGTTTGGTATTCCAGAAAAATTTGTCGGCTTGTAACCAATTGGAATTGTATCCCAAACACGTCCTTCATTCTTCCATTTTGTGAAACCGCCATCAAGTATTGATACATTTTGATGTGAAAAATATTCTAGTAGCCAAACTCCTCTAGCTGCCAGCATACCAGAAATATTATCATAGAAAATAACTGTTTTTTCTTCTGAAACACCTACCTGTGAAAAAATTTTTTTGAACTGTTGGTTAAATGAAGAAATACCTTCTTTACTTGTATCAATCCAATGAAATGAAAAAAGATCAAGATTCACAGAATTTGAGATGTGTCCATTAGAGTATTCTTGGAATGATCTTGTGTCAATAAGTAGTAAATTGGGATCATCAAGAATTTTTTCGAGTTCAGAAGTTGTTTTAAACATAGAATTGTGTAAAATCGAAACTAAATGAATTTGTCTTTAGGAAAATAAAAGAAAAAAAAGAAAGAAAAAAAGAGATTTTTTCTATTCGTTTACGTATGCTCGTTCACCGTTTTGAGCAAGGTCAAGTCCGATTTCCTCCTCTTTAGGAGTTACTCGAATTCCACCTGGCCAAACTGCGTCCATAATCTTCAATATTACGATTGTAATACCAAATGCATAAGCCACTGAGAGAAGAGCGCCTGCTATGTTGATAGCTTGTTGCTCATATCCTTCTGGTGTTCCAGTCCATGCGCCAGTACCGTCACCGCCTGTATCCCATATATGTGGGCTAGCAAGTGTGCCAGTCAAAACTGCACCTGTGAAACCACCCATTCCATGTACACCCCATACATCGAGTGCGTCGTCCCATTTTCGTGCATTCTTGAATGCTACACATCCATAACAAACAGTTCCTGCAGCGACACCAATTATGATTGCTGCCATTGGTCCAACCCAACCAGATGCTGGTGTGATTGCTACCAATCCTGCTACTGCACCGGTTGCAGCACCTGTAATACTAGCTTTGCCAGTATGTGCCCATGACATCAGTAACCAAGTTACTGAAGCCATACCAGTTGCAGTGTTTGTTACAGTCCAAGCACTAACAGCAATTCCGTCTGATAGTACTTCGCTTCCTGCATTGAATCCGAACCAGCCGAACCAGAGTATTGAAGCTCCTAGTACAACCATTGGTACGTTATGTGGTTCCATTGGAACCTTACCGTATCCAAGTCTTCTACCAAGAACTAAAGCTCCAGCTAGAGCTGCGAATCCTGAAGATATGTGAACTACAGTGCCGCCTGCGAAGTCAAGTCCATAGCTTGGTGATAAGTCTGGATCAAAGTCCATGTTTCCTATGTATCCACCTCCCCATACCCAGTGTGCTATTGGGTCATAGACGAAGGTTCCCCATAAGAGAACAAATATACACAAAGCGCTGAACTTCATTCGGTCAATTAAACCGCCAACGATAAGAGCTGGTGTGATGATTGCGAATGTTGCTTGGAACATTGCAAACAATTGATGTGGTACTGTACCAGGCCATCCTTGACTACATAGACCTGCGTCTTCAGATTTCATTTGTTGCATCTGATAATAATCAGACCATGTGCCTTCACATGGACCTGGTTCACCTAGTGGTGCCCAAGCTGAAACTTGATTGAAACCCATGTAATCTAAGTTGCCCATGAACATGTTTGCTTCGTTATCATGTGGTCCGAATGCTAGGGAGTATCCCCAGAGCACCCACTGGACTGACATCAGTCCCATGACAATGAATACCATACCAACGGTGTTAACAGCGTTCTTTGATCTTGCAAGTCCACCATAGAAGAATGCTACTCCTGGTGTCATGAACAAAACTAGAGAAGATGCCGTT
Source organism: Candidatus Nitrosopelagicus sp. (assembly GCA_030751155.1). Taxonomy (GTDB): domain Archaea; phylum Thermoproteota; class Nitrososphaeria; order Nitrososphaerales; family Nitrosopumilaceae; genus Nitrosopelagicus. The sequence continues at coordinate 6,646 of JASMGS010000002.1, read as the reverse complement.
ATCATCCAAGCTGTATCACCTGTATCTATCAGACAATACATATCTGGAACGCCATCGTCATCTGTATCATGCCAACATTCGTTGGGATTTCCAGTATAGATTCCGGCGCCGCCATCAGGGTCTCCGACAACATACCCATCCATACCATCGGTAATCTGTTGGGCATATGCCTGAGACATTGCTCCTGTCGCGGTAATTGCGACTGCGGCCATAAGTAATAGAGCATACTTATGGTTTTTAGAGTTCATCTTCTTTTTCGGGTCGATAGTGCGGTTATAAACATAAAGTTGGATTAATGATAAATGAAGTCATTTACTAAAGATATTTAAATTAAGATAGTATCACAAAATTCTAATATTATGTTATATTAGAAATAGGTATGAAAGGTGAACCTTACTGAAGAATACAACAAACAATCTAGCTATATTTCATACATTTAAAACAAAAACTGATCAATTGACTGGTGAGGCTAAAAGGCAGAGATATATCATTTCTCACCTTGCTTCAGAGGGAGATTCTATTACAAGGACACGTACTGCAATTGCTCAGCACATAGCGGAAAAAAATGGTATAGTTTGGAAGAATATCTATTCTGGAGTTTTTCGGGATTTAGATGAAGTCCTTATTCCATTGAATATTGTCATCGAAGATGGACGGTTACCACTAACTCGTGGACCTAAGGCTTTGCAAGAATCAGGTGTTCCATTTTACAAATTAACAATAAAGGGGCTTCTTGTTGCATTAGGTCTGATTGAATTAAAAGATAAAGATGGTGTGTTACAGCAATTTTTGTCAAAATCTGAAATAAAAGAGAATCATTTTAAAGAATCAATAAAAATATTAGCCAAAATTTCACCTTCATTTGCGTACTCAATTTTTGAGAAATACATAAGGGCATATTGTGATGGAAAAGTGAAGGACATTATACCTTTCAATATTATTGAGATGAAAAAAATATCTGGCCAGACCTTCAAGATTCAAAAGGAGTTATTAGAAGGATTTACGACTTTATCAAAATCTGATAAAAACGCTGTTTTGAATATGTTCATAGGGAAATAAGTTGTGGTTAATCTATTTAAGGTACCAAATATAGCTGAAAATAATGACTCCTAAATTTGCTGGCGGTGGTGCTGGAGATAAAGACTACAAACAAATCGTTAAAAACGCTCTAGATGGTATCAGGCAAGACATTGAAATAGATATAGACCCTAAGGATGTCAACACAATTCTTCTCCATGAAGTTACAAAATGTTTACGAAAATCTTACTATGATAGAGTAGATCCTATCAATGTAGAAGAAAGTAATTTAAACCAAGTTCTAGGTGGAGTTTTTCGACAGATGAAATCGAAAGCCACTACAAATAATTACAAAATGAAAGATGGTGTGGAATTAAAAGGACAAGCAGACATGATTGTGAGTGATGTTATCATGATTTTTCGATCTGTGGAAGAATTTCCTGAAAGTCCGCTAGCTAATGATATTTTATATCTAAATGCATGTATGTGGATCTTTGACAAAATTGAAGGTATAATTACATATATCACAAGGGGCGGAAAAGAAGATTCGTTTGTGGTAAATAGAAATCAAAAGATGTTTGAAGAGGTTGTGAGAAGAGCTATGGTATTACATGATTTACTAAAGAGGCAAAATAGTGATGCAAAAGCCAAGCCGCCCATAATAGAACCATCAGTGGATTGCAATAGCTGTCAATACTACTCTAGATGTTATATCAAAAAGAAGGAAGGTAAACCAATTACCTTTAGAAATCTATTCGGTAGTAAAGATTAGAAAAATAATGTAGGGTGTTTTCTAATTTTTTTTTACGAGGCGTCTGGTGCTTCAGGATGTCCTTTGCCACGGAGTGCAAATGTTACAACTGCCATAGCGATTAAAACTCCTATTGCTGACCCGAATGCTGCCATTGATGCTTCTGCCATTTGTTGAATTTGCCAGCTTCCATCATATATAGTATTGTTAATTTTTCTTATATTTTCACAAATAATCACAATTTCATAATTTTATGATACATTTTAGTCCTGTTTGCTGAAATCAAAAGTCGATGTATTTTCTTGTCCTGATGTCAATGAACTAAGATTATAAAATATCTCAGCAGTTACTCTCCAGTTTAATTCATCATTATTTAGTGCCTGCCAAAGCTCAGGAGTATTACCTGTATTTTTGATAGTAAATTTTTCACCAACTATTAATGGTCTTTCATTAAGTATGATAAAATAATTTGGCGAAGTAATGCCACCTTCTGGTCTTGTACCTATTTCACCCACCTCAATTAATTCATCATCATGATAAATAGAATATTTGATTAGTTGAAGCATAACTGATTTGAAATTTGGGTTCGTAACCTTAAATTCCACTTGCAAAGTTGCCCGTTTTTCTGAGACTTCTAATATGGAAAAATCGTGTAAATCAATCTCAAGTGGTAAAACTGTTTGTCCCAGATCCGAGGGTGAAGTGAAAAATCCATCTTCACTGACATCGCTGATTACCGAAGAAAACCCAAATAGAAACAAAACTGCTACAAGTGCTACAACCGCAACACCAACAAATATTCTTGGATTCATATGTCAGTTTTTTTAGTACATTTCTTAAGTGTTAAGATAAAATGCTTATACTACGATAGTTTGATAAAATCATGCAGTATTTTCAAGCTGTTCAAATTGGAAAGCGGGTGGCAAATAAAGCACAAATGGCTTTGTTTGAAATAACTGGTTTTGCTATGTTAACTCTGACAACGAAAAAAATTGATGGAAAATTTTTTCCCGTAGGTGAAGAATCATTTGCTGCAGTAATAAAAACTGAGGATGGTTTTGTAATAATATTAGTAGATGAAGGTGGATTTACAAAAGCACAAACAAAACCGTTAGATGAAGGTGAAGCAAAAAATGTTTTCCAAAAAGTTTTGGATTCAGGTATAGCTGAATTTTCAGATAATAAAATTAAGATTTGGAATGATGTATACCCAACTGTACAAAATGAATTAAAATAATCAATTAGGTAAGATTATTTCAGTTCCTGTAGACAATCCTTTCATAGCTTTTTCAATGGTTTTGATATCTGATTTGATAATTCTTGTTTTAATTTTGGATCTTTCTATCACCTTCAATGCCACAATATCCATAAGATCATAACCTCCAGCTACAGAATCCTCATGGACCAATAAATTACGAAGATTCTTTAATTCTATTCGTTTGAATTTTTTAGCATTTTTATTTTTGTTTGGATCTGAATCATATATTCCATCAACATCTGTTGCATTTAGAAATTCTGTGGCATGAACTTTTTCTGCAATAAGTGCAGCAGTTGCATTAGTACTTTGACCTGGATGCAATCCACCCGTAACAACAATTAAACCACTATCTACTGCAAGTTTTACTTCGGTTAAATTTGTAGGTGGGTGAGGGTAGGCTTTACCCTTTAATGCATAAATCAGTAATCGCGCATTAAGTCTTGATATTTCAATTCCAAGTTCATCTAGCGTGGACTCGTCAGCCCCTGAAGATCTAGCATGGTTGATAAAATATCGCGCAATCTTTCCTCCACCAGCTATTATTATTGGTTGACAAATTTTGCTTTTCTTTACAAAAAATGTGGCATAATCTTTTAGTTTCTTTGTTTCCTCAATGGCAAATACTTTACCAGAAAGTTTTATGACTAATTTTTTTTTCATTATTCTATTTCACTAAGTATTGATTTAGCGGCAATTTCAACTTTTTTGCGGTTATTTTGTTGAGTATATACTCTAAGAATGTTCATTTTACCAGATATTGTAGAAACCAATGGAATTTTTGAAATTGGAAATTCTTCCGCTATAATTTTATTTTTTCTAGTTATCAAAATTACTGATTTTGATTCCTTTTTTGATGGTGTCATTGGGATTGAATTTGTAGTAGATGTATCTAAATGAATTTCGTTTGAGTCAATTTTTGACTTTTTTGCAATTTTATTCTCTAATTCGCCAATCATTTTATTACTAAATCCCTGACTTGATGTTACCATTCTTTCAAATACACATTTGAATAAATTCCTGTTCAAATAATTAGTGGCAATTTTTTTTGAAGTTTTGAGATCAGAATTAGATTCTGGTAGATTAAGTAATTTAGAGAGAACAGATTCATCACTAAGTTTTAGAAATTCGTCTAGATCTAATGAAGAAAAACCTAGTTCATCTTCTGCCAAACTCATTGCTTTTAGTAGCATTACCTCACCAGCTCTCACAGTTTTATGAAAATATACTGCTTTGAACATTTGATATCTGGAAATCAACATCGTTTCAAAATTTACCAATGCAGATTTATCAAGTGCGAGTTTATTTTTGTAAACATCTAAAGAATATGTCAGACGCTTGTGATCAATTTTTGCATGTTCAGCACCCGTGAAATATCCATCTCGAAGTAAATAATCCATCATATCTGCGCTCAAAGCACCAGAAATTATCTCATTCATGAATTGATGTTTGGAGTTACTGAAAGCAAGATTTGCTATAGATTTTTTATTAAATCCATTTTTTGAGATAAGATCACCAATCTCTGTCTTTTGTATAATATTCCTTCCAAGATCTTCGTGAGATATTTTTCGATTTTTTTGTAATACCTCTTCAAAAAGATGTGAGAATGGACCATGCCCTATATCATGTAATAATCCAGCGAACCGTAAATTTTGGATTTCGTCTAATGGAATAATTGATTTTTCAAGAAGTGATTGACACGCCATAGATGTAATATGCATAACACCAAGAGAGTGTTCAAATCTGGTATGCTGAGCCCCGGGATATATCAAATGAGCACCTGAAAGTTGTTTTATCCTTCTCAATCTTTGGAAGATTGGTGTGTCAATAATTTCCAATTCACTATTGTTAACTCGTACAAAATCATGAATCGGATCGATTATGTCTAAATATGTTTTTTTCATGATCCTATTTTTTTAAAAATGATTTTAAGAATTTCCTTATGAGTTTCCTGTTTAGTACCTGATGCATCAATTATCTTCCACTTGTGCTTTTTAGCTAGTTTACGATATATTTGAGATATTTTTTTTAAAAAGAGTTTATTTTTTTCAAATTTGTCTCTTTTAGATTTTTTACGTGAAAATGATTCCGTCTGTGAAACATCTAAAACAATAACAAGATCAGATTTTGGAACACTGGCGTCTAGGCTTTCTAACCACTTTTCCTTTAATCCATTTGCAATACCGTAAACAATGTTAGAATGATAATATCTATTCATTATTAAAATAGAATTTTTTGTAGCTGATTTTTTAATCTCTTCCACTTTTTCCCATCTATTTACTGCATAAAGATAATGAATGATTTCTGGTGGAAATTTTCTTTTGCCATGAAGGTAAGCATCAATTTCTTTACCGATTACAGTTGAATAGTCAGGAAAATCAAATATTGCTGTTTTGATTTTTTGCGATTTTAATGCCTTGGCTAACATTGCAGTTTGTGTTTTCTTTCCAGCCTGATCGCTACCTTCAATTGCAATAATCATATTGTAAAATTAACATCTCATGATTAAAAATCTATCAAAATTTATAATGTAAAAAAATTCATTGGAAGAAATGGATTTAGTAAAAAATATAGCTAAAGATTTTTTTAAAGAAATAGATGACAAATCTAGGGAATTTTTTGAATTTGTATTGCCCCCAATTGATCTACATGAAGAAAATGATACTCTCATAGTCACAGTGGATATTCCGGGATTTGATAAAAACGATATTAATGTCACATTGAACTCAAATGTCTTATCTATCAAAGCAGAAAAGAAAAATGATGTGAATGGTAGAATAATAATGAAACAAAGACCACGTATAATTGAGAAAAAAATGAGACTACCAATAACTGTGAAAGAGGGAGAAGAGAAAGTAAATTCTGCAAAATATGTTAATGGTGTACTAACAATTAAAATCCCAATTACGAAAAAAGGAAAAGAAATCTCATTAGATTAACGATTTCTAGCTGCTACACATATTCCCATGATTGCTGCAGATGCAATAATTCCAATCGTTCCGATGGTTTCGCTTGACTGGAACAGAAATGCAGAACCAAAAAACACAGCGCCAGATAAGATACTTCCAGAAAGTAATGTGTTCGAACCACGTTTGTTTTTTTGCATTAGAACACGATTCTCATCCATGAATTTTTTTATCTCTGGCGCAATTGTGAGAGTATCATCAAGTGTCTTTGCAAATCTTTTGAATGAATGCTTGATCTCTTCAATGTATGCATCTTTGATCAAACTTTCCTCTTCTAGAATTTGTCTTAGAACTTTGATGAACTTAAAATCAACCTTATGTGTGTGATAGATTCCCTCTATGATGGTTGACATTCTAAGATAAAGTGCAAGATTCTTTGGAAGTTTAAATGGAAATTTTGACATTGTTCTATTTGCAAGAGACATCAAAGCTTCTACTTCCATCTCGTCTGGCTTTTTACCATACATTGATTTTATGGACATGTCAATTCCCTTTTCTATCACTTCTCGATTAAAATCTGGTGCAAGCATTCCAAGATCATCCATTGCATTTACAGTTCTTGGAGGATCTTTTTCCACAAGGGCAAGATAAAGTCGCACAAGACGCAATCTAGTCTCATTATTCAATCTTCCAATCATTCCAAAGTCATATAAAATC
>JASMGS010000001.1 GCA_030751155.1 Candidatus Nitrosopelagicus sp. | reverse complement strand
CGAACTTACTGAACTCGCACACACAGTAATCAAAAAATGGATTGATAATTGACACCACTAAACGTTGATTGTAAAATATCTGCATATTGTATGATAAACATATCAGAGGATGTTAACAAAATACAAACAGCTATATCGAATGTTCTCACTGATATGGATGGAAGGGTGTCTGGAAACTCTTTCATCTCCAATTCAAACAATTATGAATCATTAACAAAGATCTATGAAACTATACGAGGAAACAACAGTCAAAATACATACCGACGTCATCTGAGAGCTAATATTGATAAAAACTCTACCTGGTTTTATCTAAACAAACAGGCAGCTTTTGTAGATGTTATAGCCATTTGTAACGAAGCAGATGAATCACCATTAGGTCCAATAAAAATAGTGTTACATTCTGAAAACATTGAAGATGTGATAGAATGGTTAGTTTCTGATACTGAATAATCAGAATTAATCACTGTTCACATCCTCTTCACTTGGATAGTATATTCCCATTACTAGCAAGTCCGTAACTGTTTAGTTAAACATTTTATTTTTTATTCAACTAATCTTAATTTTTAATTGATCATTAGCAGCTATTACAGAACTATGAATTGACTTTGCTTCTTCCAACAACACTTTATCATCATTATATCTAGCAGAAAAGTGAGTAAGAATCAAATTTAACACCTTAGCATTTTGTGCAAGTGTCGCTGCTTCTTTTGCAGTAGAATGACCAGACTCCACCGCCTTTTCTTTCAATTCATCTGAAAAAGTAGAATCAAAGATCAAATAATCACAGGCATTGAAAAACTCCTCCAACTCTTTTGTTGGTCGAGTATCACCGGAAACGCCAATTTTCTTACCAGATATGTTTGGTCCCATTACTTGTGAAGGTTTTATTGTTTTATTTTCAATTGTAACTTCCTCGCCACATTGTAACGTATGCCATAACTTTCCCTTTGGAACTCCAAGGGCAATTGCCTTATCAGGATAAAATTCTCCAGGCTTTTCTTTTTCCTTGAAAAGATAAGAAAATGCAGTAACAGAATGCTCAGCTTTACAAGCATACACTTCGTATTTCTCTTCGTTTACAACCAATCCATTATTTACTGAAGTTATTAAAACTGGAAACGACAAGCCAAAATTCATAACTTTCATGTTTGTTGCAATAAACTCCTCAATCCCATCAGGTCCGTAAATCTCTATTGGTTCAGTTCTATTTTGTAATGTCATTGTTTGTAAAAATCCTAAAATCCCAATACAATGGTCTCCATGTAAATGCGTGACAAATATTTTCATTTTTTTATTCCAACCAAGGCCTGATTTGAGGAAAGAAATCTGTGCATTTTCTCCTGCATCAAACATCAAGATTTCGCCTTCCCTGATTAAACACATACATGTTGTATTACGCTCAAGTGTAGGCTGCGCCCCTCCAGTTCCCAGAAAAATAATTTCCATCATTATTGAACAGCTTGTGCTATCACTCCAGACACGTCAACCTTTGAGATACTTCTAGGAATTGTATTTGTACTTATGATTTGTGTCACTCCAGCCTTTTTGATATTTTTCTCTGCATCGCCTATTAGTAATCCATGTGTGCAAACAACAAAAATTCGTTTGCATTTTTGTTTTTTTAGAAATTGAGTGGCTTTAACAACACTGCCACCAGTACTTATTATATCATCAACTATTATCAAATCCTTCCCATTAACATCAGCCTTGGTTGATCGAATACTCACCTTACCAGTTTTTCTATTTCTGGATTTTTTCAACGTTATAAAATCAGATTTTAATATATCTGCAAATTTTTTTGCGCGTAAAGAACCGCCTGTATCAGGGGATACAACTATTGGATTTTTCAATTTCAGTTTTTTTAAATATTTGGCAAGTTCTGGTATTGCTGAAACATTTTCTGTAGGAATTTTAAAATGACGTAATGCGGTTTTGCTATGTATATCTACAGCAATAATCTTTTTTGCGCCAGCTGCCTGTAGCATCTTTGCAACTACAGACATTGTGACTATCTCCCCACTAAGAAACTGCCTGTCTTGTCTTGCATAACCCATGTAAGGCATTATTGCATAAATCTTTGAGGAGATTTTCTTGGCTTCAGAAATTATTGATAATATTTGTAATAGGTTTGTATCAACAGGTGGGTATGTTGATTGAACTACCAACACCACACTTTTCTTCAAATTATGTCTAAAAGTAATTTTACTCTCACCATCTGGAAAAGTTCTTGTATCTGCATCTACGTATTTTGCCTTTAATCGTCTGGCAATACGCTTGGCCAAACCTTTAGACGCATTACCTCCAATTACAGTAAAGTTTACCAACATTAGATCGAACTAAAACAGATTCTTAAATCTTACAGAATCTATTCGTCACCCTCACCGCGTGCCAAATCACCCATACCAAATTCATCAACCGCTTGCTTACGCTGATCTTCAAATTCAGAAATCTCTTGTGATTCTCTCTTTTCATCTCCTTGGTAGACAGTTCTAATTGGCCATGGAATTCTAATATCATATTTTTTAAATTCTTCATACATGATAAGACGCATAGCACTTTTCATTTGGAATTGTGCGCCATACGAATTAACATAAACCCAAAGAGAAAAGTCAAGTGAAGAATCATTGAATTTGTTAAAACGTACAGTTGGTTGATCTACATCAACGTGAATATCTTTGTCACATCCACAACTTGGTTTATTTTGATCGAGGTAAGGACAACGTTTTTGCGCAGCAACATGACTACCTTTTGAATTTTTTACTTCAATTAGTGCACGTTTTCCTATCTTAACCAAGATAGATGCGACCTGTTTTGGGTCATTAAGATATGAGACACCAACATCTACGACAGCTGGTACTAACTGAATTTCTTTTGTGAAATTAATTATTTCTGCAGTAACTAACTGTCTTGTAGGAATTATTGCTAATGATTCGTTAAGACCATGTCTAATGTAAGTAACCCTTGGAGTTATTCTGTGTACATAACCATTGTAACCACTTTCTAGTTGAACTCTGTCTCCTTCAGTAAACACTTTATCTTTTCTAATTAGAATATATGCAAAATAATTTTCTAATGTTTCTTTTAATGCTAATCCAACACCGAGCGCCATACCACCAGTAGCAGTAGCTAAAACGAAAAGATCAACACCCCACCATCCAACCACACCGATAACAGTGGCAACAAAAATACCAATAGGAAGAACTTGCTTAGCTGATTTGGGAACACGTTCTTCTTGTAATTGCTGATGGCCAGCTGGTTTTGCTGCAGGAATTATTGGATCATATCCTTTTTGTCTTCTCACTTCTCTCCATACATCAACAGCGTAGATTTCTTGAGGTTTTGTACCAAGTACAAGTTTTCTTCCTGTTTCATTATTCCCACTCCTACAATCATTAAGATACTTTTGATATTTTTTCCTCTCTGCCTCCTTCCAATCTTCAATAGGATCCTTCACCGTCTTTTCATAACTTCCTATTGTAACGCCCTTGCTTGTTCTATAATTTTCTAAGAAATTAAGCCCCTCTTTTGTTTGCAGATTTTTTTCAAAATCTTCCATTGTCAAATCTTCTGGAGGAGTTTTTGGTGGAATCCACTTGAAAATTTTATGAAACAATCCGTCCTCATCATCCTTAAAACCCTTCATATCTTTCCATTTTTCAAAATCTTCTGCTTCGAGTTTTGTTTTTTCTGCTTTATTCAATCCAATTGGTATTAGATGAGAAACTGTGTAGCCAATAACAAGTATGTTAATTGTGTTTAGTATCTTTGCAAATGTTTCGAGTGCTTCTACTGAGCTAGGGTTAACTGCATCTGTCTCCGTAAACTGGATGAATAAATTTATTGAAGTAACTAATCCAATTGCAAAAACAGACAGCATCGCAGTACGGGCAAACCTTGCTACATGTGGACGTGTATAACTGAATTCTTTACTGGACATCCATTTACCAAAACCTCTGTATGATGATGCGAGTATAACCAAACCGATAACCAGAACTCCCATCAGAATCTGAAGAGATGTATCTGATGCTAATAGATCCGAAACAGTCTGAAATTCCCCTGCCGAAAATTCACTAAGATCGTCAACCATTTCCCCTATTCACGAATGAAATTGCCTAAATGTCAGAGTTATACTCAATCAGTCAGTAGTTATTCAAACAAATATCAAAATTTTTTATAAAAATTTACGCCTATTTTGCCATTTTGAGCCAAGATTTAACAATAGTATTTGATAAAATATGTAATGACAGAGCAGCAAACAACGTGGTCAATAAACGAAACCACATCGATTAAATCTTACACTTTATCAAATTTTCGCACCATTCCACAAATCCAACAGATGTCAGAGGAAGCACAGTTTGAGATGGAGGTCGTTGGTAATGTACTACCTTTTAAGACGAATAATTATGTCGTTGAGCAACTTATTGACTGGAATAATATTCCAAATGATCCTATGTTTGTTCTTACATTTCCTCAAAAAGGTATGTTAATTCCTGAACATTATGATAAGATGGCAAGCGCCCTAAAGAGTGGAGCAGATAGAAAAGAGATTCAAAGAGTTGCAAATGATATACGCTTAAAATTAAATCCACACCCAGCTGGTCAGATGGAACTTAATGTTCCACAGTTAAAGGATGGAACAAAACTTTATGGAATGCAGCACAAATATGACGAAACTTGTCTTTTCTTTCCAAGCCAAAGCCAAACTTGCCACGCTTACTGTAGTTTCTGTTTCCGATGGCCTCAGTTTGTTGGTATGGATGAGATGAAATTTGCAATGAAAGAGGGAGAACAACTAGTACAATATCTGAGGGAGCATCCAGAGATAACTGATGTCTTGTTTACTGGTGGAGATCCTATGATTATGAAGGCTAGTATGTTTTCTGTTTATACTGATGCCTTACTTGACGCCAAATTACCCAACCTTAAGACAATCAGAATTGGAACTAAGGCTGTATCGTATTGGCCTTACAAATTTTTAACCGATTCTGATGCTGATGAAACACTGAAGAATTTTGAAAAAATAGTAAAAAGTGGAATACACTTAGCGATAATGGCTCATTTTAATCACCTTGTTGAACTTTCGACGGATCCAATAAAGGAAGCAATCAAACGCATAAGAAACACTGGTGCACAAATTAGAACGCAATCACCACTTTTGGCTCACATAAACGATGATGCAGATATGTGGGCAAAGATGTGGGAAAAACAAGTTTCCTTGGGCTGTATACCTTACTACATGTTCGTTGTTAGAGACACAGGTGCCCAACATTATTTTGGAGTACCTCTAGTAAAGGCAGAAGAAATCTTTCGTACTGCATTTAGAAAAGTTAGTGGTCTAGCAAGAACTGTTAGAGGACCAAGTATGTCAGCTACTCCAGGCAAGGTACACGTTCTTGGTATATCTGAAGCTGCTGGTCAGAAAGTAATGATATTCCAGCTATTACAAGGAAGAAACCCAAAATGGGTTGGCATTCCATTTTTTGCAAAATATGATGAAAATGCAATATGGCTTGATGATCTAGAACCCGCATTTAGCGAAAAATTCTTCTTCGAAGAATAATCTTAAGGTAAAATATACAAAAACTGCCTAAACTACTATAATTCCATTTTTGATTAGATACTGTATTCCGGAAACGAATGTATTGTCATCAATTGCCCCATTAGCCCACCATCCTGCATTATTTTTGATCCAAGCAGGAACTTCTTGTGACTCTATAGCCTCAGACGCTGTAGGTGGTATAACCATTATTCCTTCTTTGATCAGAAACTCAATTCCTTGAAGAAATGCTGAATCTGGAATCTCTTCATTAGCCCACCATCCTGCATTATTTTTGATCCAAGCGGGAATTGATATTTCACCAGTATCGATTCTGTTTACAATTACCGGAAGACTGGCATTAGCTAATTCATTCTCATCTAGATTTTCAAACTGCAATATTATAGGCCCGCTAGTATTTTCAGGTACAAGAAATTCAATTGTATTATGTTCGGTTCTTAAATCGGTACTAATACCATTTTTTTGTAAAAGCTTTTTTTCATCATAAATAATTGACAGATCATAATTTACTGAAACAGGTTTATCTAACAAAAATACATCAAGAATATCAAAGATAAATGTAGTTTTTATTCCCGATTCTATCTTTTTTGGATCCCAACTCAAATTTATTTTAAACTGACCATTTTCAGTAATTGTACTAAGTAAATTTTCATCTTTTGGTGTAATATCAAATTTAATCTTATTTGAATTTTGTAATTTTTGAGACAACTCTAATATTTCTTTTTGACTTATCACTAAATGCATAATTCTATTTTCGCCAGAAAAATCATCCACGGTGATATCATTATCTAATATATCTAAACCATTAACTTTTGCCGAAAAATCTTTTACCATTAAATCTCCAAATGTTTTTGGGATAAGAAGTTCTTGATGTATTACTGATACCTGTTTCATATTTTCTTCGGACCAATCAAATGGCATAGAGTAGCTAACCATTCGATTCTGCTCATTATAATTAAAATCATTTTTAATTTGTTCATAATACGTAACTATACCTAATTTTTGTTGTCCAAAATTAGGATCATCTATATCATAATAGGTTGTATCAGGAAAAGATATTCCTGCTTCATAATCAATTGGAGGAGAAAGGAAATTTGTATATCCTTCAGCTGTTGTTATTAATATTTTAAAATTATACAATCCACCCGAATCAAATGTATTTCCATATACATTAACAATTTTGTTAGGACCTAATATTGAACCAAACAAACCTGCATCCTCTTCATTAGTTATGATCTGTTCAGACTCGGTAGGAATTAATCTTATAACAAATATACCATCATCTCTTTGACCAGTTACATCAAATAATGTTTGATTTTGTTTTATTGCCATCACAAAAAATGTAACATCATTAATTGTTACACCATTAGATGTATCAAATAATGTAAACGATATTTCCCGCGCATCACTATCAGGTATAGGATTAGATGATATTTCAAGCGCAACTTGTTTAGAACCGAGATCTACTGGCGGTAAAACTTCATAACCCAAACCATGTCCATACGAATCTGGAATTACAAAAAATATGGTTAATGTCAATATAGGCAAAACAAATATCAAAAATTCTTTATATCGCATGTAAAATCACGCCTTATTGAATTATTTCAGCATTTGTGCCTGAAAAATAAACAACCTTTAGTATATGGTTTATAAAGTCTATGAGATTACATTTACAATCTGACATAAAATGGTAAATAAAAATAAAACAAAAGAAAAATGCCCAAGATGTGCTAAGGGTACATTAGTCACTGATGTTGAATCGGGAGAAATGTTTTGTTCAAAATGTGGGTTTGTATTAACAGATAAAGTACAAGAATCTGGACCAGAATGGAGATCTTTTACTCAAGACGAACACGGTGATCGAGCTAGAGCTGGAGCTCCTACATCATTAACAATGCATGATATGGGACTTGCCACAATCATTAACCCTGCTAACAAAGATGCAGCTGGAAGACCATTAACATCTACAATGAAAAGTACTATTGAACGACTTAGAACTTGGGATAGTAGAAGCCAAGTACATGAACCTGTTGATCGAAATTTCAGACAGGCATTTAGTGAACTAAACAGATTAAAAGATAAACTTGCTATTTCTGACGCTGTAATAGAAAAAGCAGCTTACATCTATAGAAAAGCATTAGACAAAGGTCTGGTTAGAGGAAGATCAATTTCCGCTTTGATGGCATCAGCACTATATGCAGCTTGTAGAGATACTGAGACTCCAAGAAATCTTAAAGATGTAGAAAAAGTTGCAAACATAAAAAGGAAAGATATTGCAAGATGTTATAGATTACTTGTAAAAGAATTAGATCTAAAAATGCCAGTTACAGATTCTGTTCAATGTGTAGCACGTATAGCAAGTAGGATTGGTATTCAAGAAAAAACAAAACGTTATGCAACAAAAGTTTTGCAAGCTGCACAAAAAAATGAAGTATCTGCAGGAAAAGATCCTATGGGATTAGCAGCAGCCGCATTATATCTTGCATGTGTAAAAAATGGTGAAGATAAAACACAAAGAGATATTGCTGAATCAGCCAATGTAACAGAAGTTACAATTAGGAATCGTTACAAAGGACTGAAAGAAGCATTTACGATGTAATTATTTTTCGCTCTGAATATAACCACCATCCTGACTTTCTGGAGGCGGAATTTTTTTTGCACCACCCAAACCAATTGTGGTAATGATAACTGATGTTATAACAACAAAGAAGATTATCTGTGGATATGCTTCAGCATTTGGAAGTCCCATTGATAATGGAAATGTAGCTAATACTGCAGCAGCTAAACCACGTGGAATCATCACAGAAGTCACCTTACGATCAAGTTTAGAAAAACCTCTAACCAAAACTGTCTTCGTTAAAATTATTCTACCAATATAGATTGCAATTCCGGCTATAACACCAAAAATGACATATTCTATTTGTGTAAAGCTTGCTAACAAACCTACAAAAACAAAGAAAAACGCTCTTACCAAGAAAGTGACCTGGCTATGCAAAGAATTGTCTATGGTATCTTCTGGAAATTTGATTTTAAGAATTCGTGAAAAGTATGTCTTTTTTCCAAGCATTAATCCAAATACGAGAGCTGTTAACGCTCCTGATTCGCCAAAAGAAGTGGCTAAGAAAAATAGCATAAAGACCATGCCGATTGTAAGCATGTAGCTATGCTGTGCATTTTTCAGCTTTGATATAACAAACATCCAAGGAATGCCAACACCAAGACCTAGCACAAGACCAACTGCAACTGCCTTTCCAATTGTTATCCCTAATAGATCAAGGCTAAATTCCCCAGATAATACTGCCTCAAATAAAACGAATGCAATGATCACAGCAAAAATATCGGTCAATGCTGACTCGAACCCAAGCATGGATTTGGCATCTTCAGAAATGTGGATCTTTTTAACCAGACCAAAAACAATGATAGAACTACTACCTCCAAGTATTGAGCCAAGCAAAATACTGTCTATCCATTCCCAACCTAAACCATAATGAGCGAGTCCAGCAACAATACTAACTGATACTGCAAAACCCACAATTACAAGAATTACAGCAAAATGTGCAGTTTTCAAGACTTTTCCAATATGAAGATTTAATCCACCATCAAACATGATAACAATTAATGCAACAGCTGCAAAATAGGGGACAATCTGCAATACTGCTTCTGGTTGAATTATTCCCAAAATTGGTCCAATAATTATACCTAAAACCATCAAAAACAAAATATCTGGAATGCCTGTTCTTTTGAAAAACGCTTCTCCTAAGACACCCATTATTATTACCACACTGGCAGCCAGAAGCAAAATTGGTGCTGATGCAACAAGAGAATCTCCAAATGACACATCAGCTATAATATTTTGTAAATTCACAATTCCCTGAAGAAGGAAATTTGAATCAAATTGTTCTGTGCTTGCTTCAGGTATGGGGTTTTTTTCAAAATATGACTTTAGCATATCTCTTACATTAGAACCAGAAAAATCATTAAAATCAATATTTGAGAAAACACCATCCTTGAAAAATGAAACAAGATCATCCAATAAGGCGAAAAAGACCAAATTCATACCTAATCAAGCCATTTTGTCGTTTAAAATAAGAATCTGTCAAGCTACCTTGATTTAATGATACGACTAGATCCATGCTCATTTATGAATAAATTATAAGCTACGATACCATATTTTGCATTATTGAGTGCAACAGACACGCTTAGGGATGATCATAAACAGATCAAAAGATTAGATAAGATCGTTTCAAAATGTTCTTCCGATATTTATGCTGGTAAAACCATCCCATTTCATGATCTAGAAAAGATCACATTGATCATTTCAGAGTTTTTAGATTCGATTCATTATTCTAGAGAAGAGGATTCATACTTTCCCTGTGTTGCTAGTTATGATCATCTCAAAAAAGAGATTCGAGCATTGTTGATAGAGCACGAGTTCAGCCGAAACATAGCCTACAAAATTACCCTTCATCTAAAACGTTGGAAAAATGGAGAAGATTCTAGTGAGCCTGTAGCGCGGTTCCTAAGAACCTATTCAATTTATCTAAACGACCATATATCAAAGGACGAGGATTTTTTCGAGCGGGCAGAGAAAGAGATTATTTCTAAGGAAGAGGAAAAGGACATGTTTGAACAATTTCAATCAGATATGGCTATCGCCAAAAAAATGGAGTCTATTTTAGAGGATATAGATTATTTGGAAAATCAGATGTGGTTTAAGAATTAAGCCTAAGTTGTTAACTCTGGTTTTAATGTCCAAGCAATACCTAGTGCAATAAATGGAATTGATATTATACCTATAATTGGCATAAGTCCAATTATTTGATCTTGAGTAATATCTGGTGAAGTAAACAGCCATGGCAATGGAAGTGTAGATATCAACCATAATGATGCAAGCAGAATTATGACATTTCGCTTATTTTTTTTCTGTTTATCCAAATAATCACTTTAATTTAGTATTGAAAACATGGCTTTTTATTTCATTGGAATGAGTTGAATACTTACAGGTCCTTTCAAACTTCCATTCGGATCTATGATAATCTTAACCTTTTGTGCTTCGCCAGAACTAACATTCTTCTCACCCAAATACTCCCAAGTATACCACGAAGACATTTCATCCTGAACTAAAGTTCCTTGTAACTCAAAATCTTCATAGAACGAAATGGTTTTTCCCATCAACTTTATGGATAGTTTTTTTGGGCTGTCACCATTTGGCACGAATCCAAATTGATAAGTTCCTTCTTTGACATCAAATACCTCAACATAAACTCCATTTTCATACAAGGCCGGATCAGCCAAAGTGACATGGAAGATATCAGAATTTCCAAACTGAATATTATCTGAATTATCTGGGTTTATCTGAGCCCCAACAAATATCACACCTATGATGACTACTAGAATAATACCTCCAATTATTGGTTTTTTACTCACAGAGTTCGTGATGTTTACTAGTAAATTTAGTCATCGAATTTTAATTAACTGTAAACCATAATTCACACGGTCTACTAATAACGAATTTTACCACAAAATCACATGACTTCGCTTTCAAGTAAATGGTCAAAGCCGCAAAAGGCTGGAATATCTGAACGCATTAATAATATAATTAAACCAAGCGGTGCATTAAAACCACGAGTAGAAACCGCCATAAAAAAATTACAGGCTCAAGTTGCAAAATTAGATGTCATGCTCTCATCATTAAACAGTAGAGATGAGAAAATTTTTCACAGAATTGTAACAGCAACACAACAACATGATACTCACACTTCTAAGGCATTATCAAAAGAACTAGCTGAAGTTCGTAAAGTACGTCGTGTTCTTGGTAATGCAAGAATGGCTATAGAACAAATTGAATTACGATTAACTACATTCCATGATTTGGGAGATACAGTAACAACTGTGATGCCAACCATAGGATTAATGAAAAACATGAAAACATCACTTGCCAAGTTTATGCCTGGTGCAGACCAAGAGCTTAACAACATGGCAGAAATGTTAGGTGGATTAATGACTGAAACATTCCATAGTAGTGATGCTTCATTTGGAGTTGATACGGCTATGAATTCTGAATCAGAAAAAATCTTGCAAGAAGCAGGAGCAGTTGCAGAACAACAGGCTGGAGATAAATTTCCCTCTATGCCAGAAGAGATATCAGAACCTTCATCTTCATCACGTTTTATGTGATAGATAACTTACTGATTAACCAGAACTAGATTTTGATTCTTTGAATCTTTTAATTTTATCTGCTTCATCAGCCAATATTTTATCAATACCTGAAATTTTATCACGCTGACCGTAAATTATATTGCCCACTTCATCGGCTTCCTTTTCTACACCAGCTCTTTTGTTAGTTAATTCTTCTAACCCATTATTTTCATCTTGTATGAATTCGTTTATTTTACTAAGCTTTTCTTTTAAATTTTTAATATCCACTGACTCATCTTCAATATCTTTTTCCAATCTTGTTCGTTTGTCTTTTAGGTTTTTAATCATCAAACCTACATAATCGATAGCATCTTCCAATTTTGCTCGTTTGTCCATCAAAGATCCTATTCCAATCTGTGATGATGATGAAGGTTCTTCAGCAGGTTGAGAATACGATGAAGGTTCTTCAGCAGGTTGAGAATACGATGAAGGTTCTTCAGCAGGTTGAGAGTATGATGAAGGTTCCTGAGCAGGTTCAGGCCCTCGTTCAGAATCAAAATTCGAGTTTTCTTCCATTCCAGCAAATTTTCTCATAAAATCGTCACGGTTTTCATCTTCATCCTTGTCTTTGAAGATATCCAAGAAACCCATTGATAGAATGAATTGATTCAGAAAGATAAGATCTATTATCAGACATAATTGGCAAACACTCTAAATATTTCGCCCCCGCGCAAAAAAACGTCCATTTTAGCAGATTTTTCATCCATTTGAGGCGTTCCGCTTTGCGTTTCGCTGTGATGTTTCATAATGTCCCTCATAAAGCTCATCATGTTATCAAAAGCATGTCAAAACAACAGTACAGATCCGAAATGGGAATCATGGGTGATATCTTGGATGTTACCATGGACGGAGGCCAACAGGGAGTAATTGTATCTGCAATTTCTCGAAGAGCAAATCTTTCTCACTATTCTGTGTTAGATAAGTGCGAAAAACTCATTACCGCTGGCTTAATGGAATCCAGAAGAAATGAAAGAAATAGACTATTCAAAATAACTGAAAAAGGTCTTGGTTTCATCAAGGAATTCCAACGATTTCAAACAATCGTCGACTCCATGAATCTACGGTATTAGGCTATGAACTTGCAACAAATTGTTGCACAAAAACATCAATCTCCGGGGGGGGAAATGCTTTTGGTAGGGAACACGGATATTCTGTCAGCGATGGTCAGGATACCAATAGTGGTGATAGGTTTGGTGGTTGTAGCATTGAGCATACCAATCCAACAATCCCTTGGTTCTAGTCGAACCCTTGATTTTACTATTTATTCAGACGGCTCTACTCATGTTTTTTATGAATTAGAAACTAATCCGTTGGAACCAGAATTTTCAACTAAACTTTTTGGAACAACACTAGAAAATCTTACAATTATTGATAACAATGGTTTCTTATTATCCTATGAAACTGTGGGAGATTCCGTTTTAATTGAAACATTAGGTGCATCTCATATCTTCATTGATTATGATACACAAGAACTAGTTTCTAAAACTGGAAAAATATGGAAATTTTCTGTAGATCCATCCTCTGAATACTCGTTACTAATGCCAAACGACTCGGTCATTGTTGAGATGAATAATTTTCCTATCAGTATGGAGGTAGAAAATGAACAATCACGTTTAGTTTTTACCCCAGGTCAAACAAACATTAGTTATTACATTAGCACATTAGCTTCTGCTCAAACCACAGAATCAATTTCTGAAGACGGCGGAACTGATAACTCATCAATCTTATGGATATTAGCAGGTGTAATATCATCTATTGTAATTGCAGCTGCAATAATTGTTATAAAAAGAAAATCTGGAACCCCAAAATCATCTGTAACCATTCAGAAAGATGAAGAGCCTAAACTGCAAAGCCTCGATCCCGAATCAATTTTCAAGGCAAAACAAGATCTGAGAGAGGATGATAAAGAGATTATTAATTTTATTTCAGCAAATGGAGGACAAGTTTTTGAAAGTGAATTACGAAAAAAATTCCTTCAACCACGGACAACCATGTGGAGAGCTTTAAAAAGATTAGAAAGACATGGAATTATAGAAATTGTAAAGAAAGATTTTCAGAATGTTATCAAATTAAGAAGTACACTGGAGGATGACTCATGAAAAAATTATTTTTCTTTTTCCTTTTGTTTTTGATTGCAAGTATGACTATTGTTACAATACCACATAATGTAAGTGCTGAATCACAGCTTGACATACTTGTAAGGATAACTGAACACACGAAACAGTATATCAAGAATGATATGAACAAAATA